>JANNSM010000415.1:0-6022 GCA_031402635.1 Bacteroidota bacterium
TGGTGCCGGGAGTTGATTCCGGTTCAGACCAACATCGTCTTGTTTCGCCTCACACCGGAATACCAGGTACAGGAATTCCTGAACGCCCTTAGCAGTGGCGGTTTGCTGGCCATTGACATGGGCCATGACCTGATTCGCCTGGTTACCCATCTGGATGTAGATGAACAGGGAATTACCCAAGCCCTGGAGATCCTCCGGCGTATTCCCTGAAGCGGATTTCCAGAAGCGGATTCCCTGAATCCTATATCTAGACAGGCTCCTTCCTGCAGGCCTCAGTCAGGGAAGGGAATTACCCCGGGCTTTTATTCTGCATTCAGGGGCTTGAGCAAATAATAATAATGCTCTTCGTCAAACCTGACCGTTTCGGGATCAGCCTTGCCGAGCTCAAGGCTTTGCCAGGAAGTTGTGGGTTTCAGCGCCTGCCAGCCATTCTCCGCGATCCGCAGTCGGATCGGCATTGCGAACGTTGCCACTTCGGCATCCCAACGGTATTCCAGGGTCAACTGCTTTCCGGTTTTTATAAAACGGTACTCCAAACGCGGCGGGCGGGCTTGGCGCAAATACTGGTCCCAGAAGGCGGTTAAATCCAGGCCAAGTTTTTTGGCAAGGTATTCCTCTACGACAGCACTGGTCACGACCTGCCGCTCAAAGTCTTCGGTGAGGCCGCGTATGGCTGCCAACCAGCGGTCATGAGAACCGCTGGCATCAAAAGACAAATGGCGAAGCGTGTTGAGCACGAGTAAGCCTTTGTCGTACATATCCCCATCACCTTCCTCATTGACACCATACGTGCCGATGATGGGTGTCTTATTGCCAACCCCTGATTTTTTGGCATTGATATATCGCAAAGCGGTCTCATAATCATACATGCAATCCACATAAAGCGCTTCACTATACGTACAAAAACCTTCGTGAATCCACAAATCAGCCATATCCTGACAAGTGATGCTGTTGCCCCACCATTCGTGGCCGGTTTCGTGAATAATGATGTAATCAAAAGTCATCCCGATCCGGGAAATATCATATCCGGCATAACCTGTTTTGAAACCATTGCCATAAGCAATAGCGCTTTGGTGTTCCATGCCCAGATAGGGCGTTTCGACCAGGGCAAAACCGTCACGCAAAAACGGAAAAGACGCAAAGTACTCCTCGTAACAAGCCATCATCGGTTTAACTTGTTCAAAGTGCTTTTTTGCTGTTTCAAGATTAGGTCGAAGGACGTAGTAGTCCAGAGCAAGCGGTCCGGCTTTGCTTGAAAAAGTATCGCTGAAGTGAACATAGTCGCCAATGTTCAGCGTCACGTTGTAGTTATTGATCGGGTAACTGACGAGCCAGTCATACTGTACAAGACCGTCCCGGGCAGCGGACTGCCCGACCAGGTTGCCATTTCCGACAAAAACTAACCCTTCCGGAACCCGCACACTGACCCGCATGGAATCCGGTTCATCCGAAGGGTGGTCCTTGTTGGGCCACCACAAACTGGCTCCGATGCCCTCGCAGGAAACGCCGATCCAGGGATTGCCGGCGTTGTCTTCTTTCCAGGTAAATCCGCCGTCCCAGGGGGCATTTTTTGCCGCTATAGGCTCACCGCCGTAGAACACGGTAAGCTCATCCACGCTGCCGGCTGATCTGGGCTCATTCAGATCAACAAAAACCGCATTGGCCTTGCGGGTCCAGCGTTGCTCAGTCCCGTTGCGATCCACAATTTTGAAAATGGTCATGTTCTCAAACAGGTCCAATTGCAGCCGCTCAAAATTTTCCACCGCCCGAAAAACAATGCGGTTGCTTCCTTCGATGCTTCGGTTAACCGGATCAACAGTCAGGTCCAGGTGGTAATACAGCACATCAAAACAGGTTCGCTCCGGCCTCAGCGATCCGCGCAGAGAATCGGCCAGATCAACTTCACCGGAGGTCGCTAAGAGCTGAGCGGCCAGCGTTGTCGTGGGAATACAAAAGGGCAAAACCAGCCAAAGGAGTGCGCGAAAGCGACGGAAAAGGATCCAGGGAAAAACATCGGCGATCATCTTCATGGGAGAAAAATTACTTCGGTTTACCGGTCCGGCCTCCTACCCGGGTTAAAAAAAGGCTTAACCCTAAAACCGGGTGATCACGGCAAATGAAAGGCCAAAGTTCGCTGTTGAACGCGAAAATCAGCCCTTTGATCAATTGATGAAACGCCGGATAAATCCTCAATTGGAACCCGGCAGGTAAACTGCACGTATTGCTTGCGTAAAATAATCTAAATTTCGCCCGTGAAGTTTCTCCTCTCCGGCCATTCTCTCTGGCTGGGTTTTTTGGCGCTTGTTATGCTGTCTTCCTGCGAAGAAGGTCCCGGCGGTACGGGCGGTATCACCGGGTTGGTCATGGCCCGGGAATACGACCTGTACGGCAATATTTTCGCGGAATACCCGGCCGGGGAACAGCGGGTGTTTTTGGTTTTCGGACAGGACAGCGTAATCGGCGAAGAGACGCGCACCCACTTTAGCGGACGTTATCAGTTTGATTTTCTGCGAAAAGGGCATTACTCCATTTATGCCTATTCGTATTGCAGTACATGCCCCGGCTTGCAAGAGGTCTCCTTGTCAGAAGTCGAAATCAATAAAAGCGGGGAACTGGTTCAGGCACCGGTGATTTATATCCGGGCTCAATGAACGGCTGGATCGGCAAACTGGACCATTTTGACACGCTGTCGCTGGCGGAAATGGAAACTATCAGCCTGCTGAACAGGCAGGATACCAAATTCGGTTTTTCAATAGGCCGGCTTGAAGAACTCCTTGACCGCATTCAGCCGGATTACCTGGTACTGGAGACGGGTGACGGCAGGCAGGTGTTGTACCGCAACCGGTATTTCGACACCCCGGATTTTAAAATGTTCCGGGATCACCACAACGGGAAAAGGAACCGCTATAAATTCCGCTTCCGCTGTTACGGAGATTCCGGACCTTGTTTTTTTGAAATCAAATTCAAAAACAACAAATCCAGAACCATCAAAAAAAGATTGCCGGTAACAGGGATGCGTCAAGACCTTGGACTTCAGGAAGTTGCCGCTTTGCTTTCCGAAACGCTCTATTCCCCGCAAGACCTTCTTCCCGCTTTGGACGTCGCTTTTACCCGCTTCACGCTGGTCAACCGGAAACTGAATGACCGTTGTACGCTGGACACCGGAATAACCATCAGTCGCGGCGGTAAAAAGATTTCGTTTCCCGGCTTGGTGATCTGCGAAATCAAGCAGGAACGCTCTTCTCGGAACAATGAAATGACCAGGGCATTTGAAAACATGCACATTACCCCTTTGAGCCTGAGCAAATACTGCCTGGGTATTCTTTATTTGGTGGAAGGCGTTCGCTACAATCGGTTTAAAGAAAAAACGTTGCGTCTCCGCCACCTGACATCTACTGACTATGCATAACCTCCTGCTTCAGGTTGACTCCCTCGACACTGCCGGTCGCTTTCTGGGAATCAAATTCTTTGACGAAGATTTCTGGCCCCTGCTGATCCGCTTTTCGTTCAATTTTATAGTGTTGATCATCATGGTCCGCTACCTGTATTACCGAAAGCCGGGGGATCGCGATTTTGCTTTTACCTTTTTGATTTTCAATCCGCTTATCTTTTTTGTTTGCTACCTGATGAGCAGCGTGAAGCTCGAACTGGGATTTGCCTTTGGCTTGTTCGCCGTATTCAGCGTGTTGCGTTACCGCACGCTGACCATTCCCATCAAAGAGATGACCTACCTCTTTGCCGTGATCACCATTGCAGTCATCAATGCCCTCACCACCCGAAAAGTCAGCTATACGGAATTGCTGTTTACCAACTTCAGCGTTATCGGATTGCTTGCTTACCTGGAATACGCGTGGTATAGCCACGCACTTAAAACCTCGGAGGTTCAGTATGAAATCATCGAGAATATAAAACCGGGGAGACACGATATTTTACTCGAAGACCTTCGTACAAGAACCGGTTTGCCCATTGAGCGATTTGAAATAATCAGAACGGATTTTCTCCGGGATACCGTACGCCTGAAAGTGTATTACCGGGACAAAGATGAGTAAAACGAATCTGATCAAAACAAATCTAATTGAATCCGTGACGGGTGAAATCCTGCAGGCTCTTTTCACCCTGTTTTTTGTTTTCGTCAGTCTTGCCGGAATATCTCAGGAAGCCCAAAATCTTCCGTTGGAAGGGCGGATCTGGATCGGGGCCGGCGCGCAGTTTCGCCTTAACAAAGACTGGAATCTGCAGGTTGATGAGCAATTGCGCCTGAATGCCGAGGGGCGTAGTTTTCAACAGATCCTGACGGAACTTCAACTCGAATACGAAATCGGAAAAAGAGCGGCCGTTTTTCAGGAGTACCGGTTTTCTGTCCGGCAGATCGGGCTCACCCATCGGTTGGCGACCGGTATTTCTTACCGCGTTGTAGAGGCTAAGCCCTGGTATCTGTCTATGCGAGGAAAGTACCAGCACGATTTTACCGGCACCAATCCCGATGAGGGCAACTGGAGAACCAAAGCGCAACTTCGATACCGGATCAACAAGCGCTGGAATGTTTATGCCAGCGCCGAAAACTGGACGGCGATTTACCCGGTAGCAAAAATCTCCGGACGCATACGCAGTGGAGCGGGTGTAGGTCTGGAGCGAAAACACAACGAGATTCGCTGGCAATATTATTTCGAACGGTCTATCGCCAACGCCTGGTTTGATCCTGGTCAAAGCCATATCCTGGCGCTCACCTATACGAGAACTCCGTGAGCTAAGCCGCCAAAGCCGCATCTCCCGAGGCAATTCTACCACTATCTTGCCATCGCCAATAAAAATTTCCATGCGCTCTTCCACTCCTCCCTCCATCACCACAGCCCTGACTTCAATGTTGGGAATACGCTACCCTGTCATTATGGCGCCGATGTTTCTGGTCTCGGATTCCAACATGGTCATCGCCTCGCTGAAGGCCGGAATCACCGGCGCCATTCCCGCCCTGAACTGGCGCAGTGATGATGCCATGCGCACCGACCTGGAACGGATCCGGCGGGAGGCGGATGGTCCGGTCGGGATCAACCTGATTGTCAACAAATCCAATTTCAAGCTGCCCCAGCAATTGAAGACCTGCGTGGACTTGCGCGTTGATTACATCATTACATCGCTGGGCTCACCGGCCGGTGTGATCGAAGCCTGTGCGCCTAAAGGAATCAAAGTGTTCTGCGATGTTGTGGATGAAAGTTTTGCGCAAAAAGTAGAATCGCTTGGAGCAGATGCCCTAATCGCGGTTAACCGGGAAGCCGGCGGACATGCCGGTCCCCGATCGGCAGCAGACCTGGTTCCCGCCCTGGTGCGGGCTTCGAAGTTGCCGGTTATTTCTGCCGGTGGTGTCGGGCGGGGGGATCAGCTTGCCCGGATGCTAGACTTGGGAGCATGCGGCGTTTCTGTCGGAAGCCCGTTTATCGCCACTTCGGAGGCTCCGGTTTCGCAGGAGTACAAACAGGCTTGTGTGGATTACGGTGCAGCGGATATTGTCATGACCACCCGATTGTCGGGCACCCCCTGTACAGTCATCAAAACACCGTATGTGGAGCGGATAGGCACCCGCCAGAACTGGCTTGAAGCTTTTCTCAATAAAAACCGGAGGTTTAAAAAGATAGCCAAAGCCCTCACTTTTTACCGCGGAATGAAAGCGCTTGAAAAAGCTGCCTTTGAGGCAACCTATAAAACGCTATGGTGCGCAGGACCCAGTATCGAATACGTTGATGCGATTGTGCCTATCGAAGAGGTGGTCAACCGTCTGGTAAGGGAGTACCAGGAATACCGGCAGACCGAAACCGTTGAACAGGAGAACCAGTCGGCCAAAAGAACCTGAATCTGCCTGGTCCGGTGATCGGCACTTTTTCCCGGTCAGCATGATCAGGCTGGCAATCCCTGGGTTTAGGACAGCACGGGCAAGGCCAGCATGGAATATTGCGTGAAATTGGTATTCTTGTTGGCCTAACTTTGAGAAAACAGGAGCATTCCTTTTTTAGGCCGGAATGCCATCCTG
>JANNSM010000416.1:0-7706 GCA_031402635.1 Bacteroidota bacterium
TTCCAACCTGAGCCTTTAGGGCGGAGGCGGATAGCAGCATAAGCAAGGAAAAAGTGATTGCCAGAAAATTTTTCATACCGGAATGCGCGAAAAGTTTTAAAAAGCTGGAGCGCAAAAGTACCCCAATTAGCGAAGCAAAACGAGTTTCTCAAAGGCCGTAGCGCGGGTTGAAGGGTCAGACACGCTTCGAACAGAGACCTTGTAAACGTAAACACCCCGCCCTATAGTATCCCCAAAATCATCCAGGCCGTCCCAAACGATACCATCTATTCGATAACCATCTGTAACTACATCTTGCACAATGGTTTTTACCCTTTTTCCGCTGACCGTAAAAATTTCAATGAGCACCTGCATCACGTCCCCCGGGCGGTTGTGCTCAAACATGAATTCCGTGCGGGTAGTAAACGGATTTGGGTAGTTAAGTACCTGACTCAAAGCCAGTTGCGCGGATTCTGCAACCAGAAATTCGGTATAGCCTTCTCCGGAGTTATTGTGCACGTCCCAGGCTTTGACGCGGACACTGTGCCGGCCTGGTTCCAGGTTAAGCAGGGGGTATCGGAGACTTCCACTCTGGTATGAATCCAGGTCAGCCTCATAGAATTCATTGAGTGTCAGGGTACCCTGGGCATCCTCGTTGACCACTCCGGTGATGTCATGGCCGATACCGTTACCTACCGTATTGATACCGCTGTTGTCCTCCAACTTGACCAGCATGACCGGCTGTTCATCGGTCACCCCTCCAAAGGCGAAGTTTTCGTCATTCATAAAGATGCGGACCTCAGGACCTTCGTCGTCTGCAATAATGCTGTCGGCGGTTCCCCCGATGACAATGGTAGTGTCAAATCCGTGGGCATCATCCACGCCGTTTTCGCCGTAATAGCTCACCTTGCCTTTGCCATAATTGTAGGAAATATCCTTGGGTACGATGAACTCATACGAAAAGATACCGTCCGTGACACTGACCCGACCGCGATATATTATATTTCTCTGTAATTCGAAATTGCGCACCGGGCTCACCGCGCCGTCGTTGCCGAGGGTAGCCAGCGTGCTGGCTTTGTCGTAAATAGTTGGGTAAACCAGGCCCTGGAAGTTGTCCAGGCGATTGCCGGAATCGTCGCGCACTTCACCCGTGATGATCACCTTGGCCAGCCCCCGTAGGGTATCCGAAACGGCACCATCAGCAGGTAACCCGTTAACCGTAGTGGTCACCACCTGGTAATCCGGGTAAGCGAGCTTCAGGGCGGGATCGCCGAGCAGTGTGAACTTCCGGTTGTTATCGCCATCGCTGATATCGGGGCCCATGGCCAACCCCACTTTGGTCAGTCGGACGACATCGCCCAGCGCCGGCCGGGAGCCGTCGGGCAGGGGCTCAAAAATGGTTCGGAAAACTTCGCGGTTGGTTTCGAAATTGGCATTGCTGAACACCAACCTGACGGTGGTAATCAGGCCTATCGCACCTCCTTCTGCGTGGAGCAGTGTTTGTTCGCCTGCGGACGTTGCCGCCGGGTTGTCAAAGCGGCTGAACGAACAGGTAGCTGTGATAAACAGGGAGAGCTTGTCCAGATTGGTCCAACTGCTAATGTCGCTTTCTGAAAGCACCCTTTCCTTGGCCCAGCTCTGCTCGCTCCCGTGGCCGGTGTAGTTCATGATGAGGGCACCGGAAAACATGCGGTTGCTGATTGCCTGGTTGGCATCCGGATAGCGCTCGCCTCCTGAAGCGGAAACCTGCTGGTAGGCATCCAAATAAATCTTGTCTATGTTGTAAACCGGGTAAACGTCAGCCAGCTCATCATCGGCGATTCGGTCCGCATCCCTGCGGTGCAGGTCCCCGTCTTCATCATCGGCCACAAACGCCACCATGTTTCGCCAGCTCCCGAGGCTTGCCGTTGAACTGTAGTGCAGGATTTTATCAACCACCGTCCGGGCTTCCGCTTCGGTTTTAACCGGAAGTCGTCCTATCCCCAAATCAAGACCCAGGGTGTCCCGGACAATGCTGCTCCCCCCTTCGCCCGGATCCAGAAAACCGAAATAATCATCGGAGGTGAATGTATTGACCGGATTGACCGAATTCACACTTTGAAAAGTGGGAACAAAATTCTGGTTCACGGAGGCATCGTAATCGAGGTTCTTGAAGTCATAGGAACCATCACCAAACAACAGCAGGTAACGCGGCAATTCGCTTTCGGAAGTTGCCCGGTCGTAAAACATTTTCACAAAATCGCGGATGGAGGAAGGGTCAGCCGCTCCGTTGCCAAACTCATTGAATACCTGGGAGGTCAACACCACCATGGTGTCCAGGTCATCCACATCGGCGTGAAAACCGGCAAGACGACGAGCCTGGTCTTGAAAAAGTGGATGGGAAACCACGATCAGGTCAGGGTAACCCCGCGATGGGTTGTGAAGGTCCTGGTTGGCTAACTCGCCCAACGCCGTAATCTGACCTGCCGGCAGAATGTCGGCTTCGCGGAAAGCGATGAATTCCCGGATGGCTGACGCATTGGTGCGAAAGCGGAACTCCGAGCCGGTCAGGTTGCCCTGCTGGCGCCTGGCACTGGTCGGATCGCTGACGTCCCAAACGGTAGCACTTGCGGCATTGGCCAACCGGAACTCTGCCACCGCTGCGGGCGCACTACTCCTGGAATCACGGAAAACCAACGCCCCGGACGATGGCATCTGCAGACTGCGGCGGACGTTGATTAACAGGTAATCCAGCCAGCCCCGGGCTGTGGCATCGCACGCATAGCGGACCTGAACATTCAGGTTGTCGCCGGAGAATGTCCGCTCAGCCGACTGCGTCTGGATTTGGGCATATTGCCGGTCAAAGCCAATGGTGATGGTGCTCATGTTCAGGTCCAGAACAGAAGTGCCGTTCACCAATACTTCAAAAGAAGACGAAGCGACGGCAGAGCGCGCAGCAACCGATGCTTCGATCCAAAACGGTTCCGTACCGACCCGGTTCGGGAAGGTAAACGAATAGCTTCTTAACGGTGTGAATACATCATAAAAGTCGCCGAACCACTGGCGACCTGACTTCAACAGATTCTCCAGGTCTTCATCGTACAGTCCGACATCGTCAAATTCAGAAACGATGGCCGTTGGGCTGCCCGGACTTTCCGCCTGATCGGCCACCCGCAGACCGGTGCCCTGATCGGTGGTCAGGAAATAGATGGTCTGATTGGCGTAAAGGTTTTTCTTCTGGCGAAAATGCAGCCCGTCATACTTCAGGCGGTCAGGGCCCTGGCCATAAAACTGGAGGTAATCGCCGGCATCAAAAGAACCGTCGTCACCGCCGGACAGCACGGTGGAATTTTCGACCAAATCATCCCGGCGAAAATCATCGTTGTCTTCGGGAATCATGCCGCCACCGTTTCCAAAAATTGCCAGCCGCTGGGGGTCAATATCCGATACATTGATGCCTAGAGATTCCAGGAAATTGCGGTCAATGCGAAATATCCCATCACGGGAAACCGCAATTTTATACCAGCGTCCGGTGGCCAGCACGCTGGGACCGGAAGAGCGGAGTTGCGGACGCAGTTGTGCGGACGGTTCCGGAATCAGGTTTTCTTGCAGTCGAAAACGTATTAGGCGCTCCACGACGCCGGTGACCGGGTTGCGCCGCAGCGGCACAAGCCGTACCACCCCAAAAGGCTGGCGGGCGCTGGTCATTACCCAGGCTTTCGGCTCTATAGCAGAAGGCCATTCCACTTCGCCATAGCGGTTCGGATCAGGCAGCGGCTCGTATTCTGCATCTTTCAGGGTTACCGTCAGGGCTCCACTGCTGTTCAGGGAAAATTGGTGGCGAAACATCGGCATGCCGGCATTGTATTCCCGGAAGGCTCCGCGAAAAGCAGGGCGCTCCGCGGTCTGGCCGTTGCGCAATGTGACCGTTTGGGGATCGGCCAGCCAATCCAACTCGTGCCATCCATCGCTGCTCAGCGTCTGAAGGCGGGCGCCGGCGCGTGTTTGCGCCTGTGCGGGAAGGGGGGATACCAAAAAGCCAGCTGCCAGACTTGTGGTCAGAAGAAACAACACGGCCTGCGCGGTGATTTTCACCGGTCCGATGAGCGGCAAACGGAATTTAATGTGGAATATGAAGCGAAAAATGGCGAATAGGAGCGTCAAAACCGTCGAATTTGAAGAGTTTCGCACATCACTGCCGGTCCTTGCCGCAGGACGGACAAAATGATTAAGTCTGAAAGTTCTTGCACACAAAAACATTTTGTATCAACAATGCACGGGAAATACAGTTCTTACGTTGAGTCTCGGGGTACTCCCCAACGCAAGCTCATCAGCGTGGTGCAATCCCTTCCGGACGTTTTCCAAACGATGCCGTTGGTGTAAAATTGCCATCCTTCCTGCAGATATGAGTCATTTAACCATCAGATTCGAAAAAGCGTTCCAACGTACCCTATTCGGTGCCGGGTGGAAAGGCTTTTCTGCCAATCTCAAATCGGTGCTGATGGCATTGACTTTTTTTGTTGCAACAGCGAATTTAGTCGCACAGGATCCCGCGTTCAGCCAGTACCCCAGCCTACCGCTGAGTGTTAATCCCGCCTTGGCCGGCAACACGGAATACGGGCAAATCACCGCCATTTTTCGAGACCAGTGGCCTGATTTCCCGCAAACTTATGTCACCTACGCCCTGGCCTGGGACCAGTTTTTCCCGGAGCTGAATAGTGGTTTTGGCCTCATGGTACTCGGCGACCAGCAGGGTTCAGGGGTTTTTAACACCCATAGTATTCATGGTTTTTATGTTTTTGGGGTGCCCCTGGGAAGAAACGCCGCCATCAGGGCCGGTGTTGAACTGAGCTGGGCACAACGGGGCCTGAAATGGGATGAACTCCGCTTTTTTGACCAGATTGATCCTGTTTTTGGTTTTAATGACCCCTCTGGCAACCTCAACGCTACCGGAGAATTACCCCCCGGCGATCCGACCATTGGCTGGTTTGATGCCAATACCGGCGTGATGATTTTCAACCGGAAAACTTATGCCGGAGTATCCGTTAAACACCTGCCGCGGCCAAACACCGCATTCTACGACAACCGGGAAGACCGCATTCCCCTTGCCTGGTCCGCGCAGGCGGGGGCTACCCTGCCTTTTGGAAAAGACCGCAATGACCCTATGGTGTTTTCCCCGTATTTGCTGTGGCTCAGCCAGGGCTCTCTGAGTCAGGCCCGCGCGGGAATGCGTTTGGGCAAAGGGGTTATTTACGGGGGAATGGGGTTCCGATATGCACTTTCGCCCGTGGGCAGTTCAGCCGATGCGGTCATTGCGGAGGCCGGCTTGAGGAAAAGTGGATTCGACATGGCATACAGCTATGATATCTCGGTAGGACCGGTTGCCGGTGAAAGCGGAGGCGCCCATGAAGTGTCCATCAGGCTCAGGCTGACCAGCGAGGGCAGCAAACAAACCAACCGGAAGATGAGCGAATCGATGCGCTGTCCGGTGTTTTAATGATTTTTAACCCCTAAAACTGACATCCGGAAGATTTTGCGGAGGCCTTGCACAACAAAACATGAATCCTAAACGTAAACGGGAAATGATGGGCCTGATCGAGGTCCGGATATGATTGAATTATTACATTTGCCTTCGGCCAGAAGTGTTTCAACCTTTTTCCAACCCCGGTTGAGCCCTTTGAAGCCAGATTGGCCACAGAAAATGCGGTCATAGATTGCGATCAGAAACTGTAGAAACGATCAGAGTCTCTTTACTCGTAGCAGTTAAACCTGCGCCCTGAATATGAACAAGACCATTCATCTGCTTACGCCCATCGCGGCCTGCCTGTTGTTGCTTTCTTCCTGCAATAAAGAACGCTCGGAGATCACCAACTGGAATTATAACGATGCCAAATGGGGCGGTTATGAAAAGATTGATTACGCCGGTCAGGCTACAGGTCCCAACCTGGTCCTGATTGAAGGTGGTACCTTCATGATGGGGGTCACCGAACAGGACGTGACTTACGAATACAACAACGTGCCCCGGAGGGTCACCGTTTCGTCGTTCTACATTGACGAAACAGAGATTTCCAACACACACTACCGCGAATACCTCTACTGGCTCGGCCGGGTTTTCCGGGCAGAATTTCCTCAGGTTTTTTGGGATGCCCACCCGGACACCCTCGTCTGGCGTGAAGAACTGGCCTATAATGACCCATATGTGGAATACTATTTCCGCCACCCTTCCTACAATGACTACCCCGCGGTGGGCGTTACCTGGACCCAGGCCAACGATTTCTGTAAATGGCGCACGGACCGGGTAAACGAAGGCCTCCTTTCCGAAGGAAAATACCTCGAACTCAATGTCAACGCTTATGGCGATGACAACTTCAACACCGAAGCCTACCTGCTCGGTCAATACCAAACCGGATTGTTGAAAGGCAAACGGGATTACAGCCCCGATGCCGCCGATCCCAAGGCTGGCCGCAAGATCAAAATGGAAGACGGCGTCATCATGCCGGATTACCGGCTCCCCACCGAAGCGGAATGGGAATACGCTGCTCTAGGCCTGCGGGGCAACCAGATCGAGGAAAACGAAATGATTACGGACCGCCGCATCTATCCCTGGAACGGAACTACAATGCGCTATCCGAATACCAAAGAGCGCTGGCAGCAGGGTACTATGGTGGCCAACTTCAAGCGCGGCCGTGGTGACTATGCAGGTGTAGCGGGCAAGCTCAACGACAATGCCATTGTTACGGCACCGGTAATCAGTTACCTGCCCAACGATTTCGGCCTCTTTAACATGGCTGGCAACGTCAACGAATGGGTACAGGATGTTTTCCGTCCCATGACCTACCAGGATATGGACGACATGAACCCTTACCGGGGTAATAAGTTTGAAACCCGGGTACTGGATGAAGAAGGCAATGTTGCTGAAAAAGACAGCCTGGGCCGCATTCGGTACAGGGCCGTTGAAAATGCCGAAGTGGTTGACCGCCGCAACTACAAGCGGGGCGATGTCCGAAACTTTGTTGACGGTGACTCCATCTCATTGGCCGAGTACCGTTACGGAAAGAATACCCTGATCAACGACCAGGCCCGCGTTTACAAAGGTGGTTCCTGGGCTGACGAAGCCTTCTGGCTCTCGCCCGGTGCACGCCGCTACCTTGATGAAAACCTGAGCACGGCCACCATTGGCTTCCGTTGCGCCATGATCCGCATGGGCGGTGATGTCAGCAATGAAACCCCCGGCGGCAACCAGTTCAAAGAGTCTGAAAAGGCCCAGAAAGCCAGCGAAAAAGCGCGGAAAAAGAGCCAGATCAAGTAACGCTGCGCATCAACACATTAAGCTTTCAAGGCCATCCTTCGGGGTGGCTTTGTTTTTTCGAGTTAATCCCGGAAGGTAGCCCTGCAGTTTTTAGGCCATCCCGGAGGGTGGCCTTGTAGTTTTTAGGCCATCCCGGAACATGGCCTTGTAGTATAGACAGTCCCGGCTTTCATCTTCGTGCCGTTTCTTTGATGCCGTGGAAAATCCTGCCCTTTACAAGGCATATCTGGACTCGCGATCCGTTTGCACGGATACCCGGAAACTGCTCCCGGGCGATCTGTATTTTGCCCTGAAAGGCGCCAATTTTAATGGAAACCGGTTTGCTGACCGGGCACTTGACCTCGGGGCAACATTAGTGGTGCTGGATGAGCGGCCCGAAGACCCGGCACTTGCTTCTGATGCCCGGGTCGTTTTGGTTCCGGATGCTTTGCGCGCATTA
>JANNSM010000417.1:0-3394 GCA_031402635.1 Bacteroidota bacterium
TGGTATCAATACGCCGGTCGGGACGGCAATTGATACCATTGAATGACCACGCTGTCGGCATTTTCTCCGGTAGCCTGAGTGATCGCCTGGTCGATGTGGCTTTCCCAGGCCTGAACTACAGCCGGCGGGTAATTGCGGGGAACAACCTTAACCGCTACGTTCATGCCACCCAATCGCGTTGACACCTGTTTGCCTCCCTGTCCGTTGGGATAGCGAAAACGCTGGAGGAAAATTGTCGGATGATTAGCCGGCATAATGCCCGGCAGCAAATCAGCAGTACTGAGTTCAATGGCCTTACCGGAGGCAAAAGCAGTGATCTCCGGTTTTTCGAACTGCATCATTCCATCTGTACTCCCCACTTCTTTAAATCCGGGGAAAACGAGTGCAGGATAAGATTCTGCGCCGGCATAGCTCAGCACAAATCCCACGATGAGGTAAATAGTCAGCAAAACGTAAATCACCGTGATGCGCGGAGTGATTTTCATGGGTTGCGCGTCGAATGGGTTACTCCGGGAAGACGGTTGAAAATGAATTCAGCAAAAGTCTTCTGAAGAAATTCGTTGACCAACGTTCAGTTTTAGTTGGTTTGTTTAATATCAACCCGGTTCAAAACGCCGCCGAGAAGTTTTTCTTCCAGGTTGCGGAGAAATGTCAGATTTTCTTTATCCACAGACCCCAAATGGCTTTCGGACGAAAAAACGGCGATGACGTGATCGGCGTACTCAACAAGCTCCTGGGTGTCTGAATAGTCGTTCATGGAACTGCCTTCCAGAAAAATATAATCGTAGGTCAGCTCAAGGCTGTCGAGCAACTTGTCAAAATTCTTGCCGGCGAAAATTTCGGAAGGTGAATTATAGCCTCCTTTTGAACCGATCAAGTCAATGCCCGAATGAGATGTACGGCTGATAATGCCTGTGGTTACAAATTCATCGCCCAGTTGTGCATCGCCGATAAGCTTGGTGTTTGAAAGCAGGTTTTCCTGGGTGGTCTGCTTGAGCATATCCGTCAGCGTGTTGTTCTTGAAATTGGTATCAATGATGAGCACTTTTTTATTGGTCAGGCTCAGCGAATAAGCCAGCGAAATAATCAGGAAGCTCTTGCCCTCCTGTTGTTTAGTGCTGGTGATCAGCACCCGCTTGGCATTGTTCTGCTCTAGTTGATACCTGATTTTCCGCAGCAGTTGCTTGAATGTTTCCAGATCGGGATCGTGGCTTTTCTGATTGAAGAAAGTTTGCAGATCCAGGTTGTCGTACTTGAGTTTATTCAGGTAGCCGATCAGGGGAATGTTCGTCATTCGCTGAAAACGCCCCGGATTTTTAAGGGTAGTATCCAGGTAAGCCAGGCCAAAGAGAATGACCATGCAGAAAGAAAAGGCCAAGGCTCCGGCAAAAACGGACATCACCAGGGTTTTTGAACCCTCCGGAATATCCGGTACTTCTCCTTTTTCGATAATGGACAACTGATTACCCGTAGTCAGGGACATCAGTTTTGCCATATTCAACTTGTTGACATAATCGAGGTATTCCTGCTGAACCAGGGAAATTTCCCGGTCATAAGCCTGAATGTTGGCGTCTTCCTCTACAAAATCACCGACAGAACTCCGCAGGCGACCCAATTCCCGGTCAATCGAGCCCACCCCGGCTTTGGCCACTTCAAGTTCAATTTCCAGATTGAGTCGGGTGGCCAGCAGCGATTGCGTGTTTGCCGAAAGCGAACCGTCTTCGGAGGCAATTTCCTCAACTACCGTGTTTAACTGGCGGCGCTTGTTGTCAATCTGCATGCGTATGCCGCTGTCATCCTGGCCGGAAGCGGCGGCGGTGACGGCGCGGTTGGTCATATCGGTCAACTCTTCGCGGATGGATTGTACGCGCTGGCTGTTAGCCTGAAGTCCGGCTGCGCTTGCTTCAGCCTGACTGAGTTGGCGATCAATAGCGCGGATGGCCTGAGAACTGGCCGGGATGCGTTTGTTTTCTTCTTCGCGCTGTAACTCCAGCGTTTGAATCTGGGCAATTCTGGCGGAAGACTGATCGTTGATGTTTACGATCCGGTGAGCCATCTTATAGCCCTTCAATTCCCCATTCCGCTTTTCCAATTCCTGCTTTTTCTCAAATGAAAGCCGCGTGAAGAATTCTACCGAGGCATCGGATCGCTCGGATTTTACGCGGCTGTAGTAGCGAATAAACTCCTCGGCCAGCGTGTTGACAACAAAAGCGGACAGCTCTGGATTTTCACACGTAAACTCAAACTTGAGGTAATCGGTAGAGCGCACCCGGTAAACATCCAGACCGTTCACGAGTGCGGTATAGTTGTACCCGACTGTTCTGAGGATATCCGTGAGAAAAGCATCCTCTTCTGATTGGGTAAAGATCTCTTTGTCTTCCTTGAGTTCGGGGATGACTTCATCCAGTAGTACGGTATCACCTTCACCGAGTCTTTCCAACAGCGCTTCCTCACCGGTTTCACCCAGCACCGCTGACGAAGCCAGCGCGTTCCCGGATTGTCCGAATTTCTTGTTGAACAGATCCAGCGCCCGCTTCAACTCCTCTTCACTGTATTTTTCCCGGAGAGCGCTGAGGTCCCGAAACGATTTTTCACTGGTCAGATCGTGTTCAATCAGCGCCTTGGAAAGCAATCCGATCACCGTCTTGGAATTGATGATTTCAATTAGATTGGAAAACTGATTTTCCACATCAAAAGGACGAGCGGATACGGTCGGCTCAACCATCGCCGTAGGCGATTTGCTTTCTGTGATTCCAGTGGCTACCAGCGCTCTGGATTTAAAGAGGTCGGCATTTTGGCTGGTAATGAAGAACGTGGCTCCTGCTGCCAGCACGGTGACTGCCAGAATCAACCATTTTCGGTCAAGAAGCAGTCGGAGGAAGTATGAAAAATCCATATGAACTTCTGCGGGATCAGCACCCGCCCGTAATCAAAGGCCAAAGGTAGCCGGAATCGTTGAAATCATGACCTGACCTGCTTTGACAAGCTGACCAAATCGGTTGCTGATATTCGCTCGATAACCTGGTAGCAGACCTAAGGTATAGCCAACCGTGGAGAGGTTTTGCCCCAGGAACATTCCAGCTATTGGAGACGTATATGTAGAAAAACAACTTCATGGACTTTTCGGACTTCCTGCGCGATTTTTGCAAACTTTATAGCAACACCCCCGGGATCCGCGAGCACACCGATTCGTTCAACGGTAAGGAAAGCGCTTTGTTCCAAGGCATATTTTTCGCTGAATGTATCTCAAGGCCGGTAAGCTGAGCAAAGCATGACAAGTTTTTCGGAATTACTTTTCTGGGCCTGCCTGGCCCTTGTTTTTTATACCTACCTAGGTTATGGTGTGGCGCTTTACGGCCTCGTGCTCCTTCAGCGTTCCTTTCGCGGCCGCCGT
>JANNSM010000418.1:0-3974 GCA_031402635.1 Bacteroidota bacterium
TAGAGCGGAATCTCCTCATGAGTACGGCTCCGGCCCACAGCGCCCGGTTCGTCAATTCGGAGTTTCTCCTCACACCGCTCGATGCTGTCCCAGAACTGTTCAATCTGCTCATTTTTTACAGACCGCCGGATGGCTGATTTATAAAGCTGAATGGCTTCTTCGAAATGCCCCTGCAGTTCACGCATTTCACCCATTTGATTCAAAATCATGGATTTGTTGAGCGAAGGAAGAGTCAGGCCTTTGTTCATCAACTCGTTAAGTTCGTCAAACCGCTCTAAGTCCATCAGCAAATTGGCGTAATTCCAATAGGCATGGGGGTATTCCGGATTGAATTTGATGGCGGCTTTGTAGTGAAGTTCAGCCTTCTTGTAATCTTCAAACTGAACCCGGTAAAACCAGCCCATGGAGTTGTGGGCGATGGCATTTCTCGGGTCTTCCATCAGCATATGCTCGATCAGGCCTTTGGCCCGGATTAAATCGCCGTCTTTGATAGCCTGCTCACTTTGCAGGTAGAGTTCTTCAAAATCTGTTTGCATATCCGTGTTTTTTATAGGGTGAAAAAATGGGAAAATCAAACCGCACTCAGGGCAGGCGTCAATAACCAACGACCAATTTCCTGAGCCACTTTTCGGGCATCGGCCACCGCGTGAACAACTTCTTTTCCTCCGTTGACAACATCTCCTGCCGCAAAATACCTCGGATTGGATGTTTGACCGGAAGCGTTCACCAGCACGCGACCCGATGCATCGCGTTTCAAACCGGAAATGAGGTTGAGAAGTGTATCTCTCGGACTCTGCCCGGTTGCCCAAAGAACACAATCCGCAGCCAGCTCCGAGGTGTGTTCCGGATTAGCAACCCATTGGCCACCGCTCCGGTGAGTTTGTGCTAACCGAATGAATTCCACCCTGTCTTTGCCCAGGATGTTGACCACACTATGCCGGAAAAGGATGCGAACCCCACTCCGGCGGGCGAGATCGAGCTCGGCAGCATAAGCGGAAATGCTCTCTTGGTCGCCGCGATAAACAAGGGTAACCTCCGTTGCCCCCATCAGAGCAGCTTGTATAGAAGCGTCCATGGCGGTGTTTCCACCGCCGATGACCACCACACGCCCGGGCACCGGCATGGTGTGCTTCTGCTCCCGAAGTCTTTCGATGAACTCCACCGCGCCCGAATTGCCCGGCAAATCGTGGCCAGGAACCCTTAACCTCCGGGAATCGCCCATACCGATGGCCAGGAAAACAGCATCATAGGTAGCGTCCAGGCCTGTGAGTTGGTCCTGTGTTTCAACAGGCGAATTGAGCGTCAGCCCGAATTGAAACTGCCGGCGCAGCCATTCCAGTTCCCGCAACGCGGCCGTTTCGGTGAATTTGTAAAGCGCGACTCCGCTGACATTCAGACCACCCGGTTTGGGTGAAGCTTCCAGGATGTCAACCGAAAAGCCCTGAGAGCGCAACTCACAGGCGGCGGCAACCCCCGCCGGACCAGCCCCAATCACCGCGACCCGACGGCCGTTGTCCGGTCCCGGGCTAAACAGCGATACCCCGTCATCAATTGCTTTGTAGGTGGCAAAACTCTGCAATCGCCCGATGTCAATAGCCGGTTGACCCTGGTAAGTGAACACACAGGCACCCTCGCAAAGCTCTTCGGTGGGACAAACTTGCCCACAGGCATGACCAAGCCAATTGGCCGAATAGATGGTTTTTGCGGCGCCAATTGGGTTCTTTGCTGCTATCTGCCTGATAAACAGAGGAATATCTATCCCGGTCGGGCAAGCTTTGACGCAGGGGGCATCATGGCAATACAAACAACGCGTACTCTCGAACCCTGCCAGTGCAGGGTCCGTCAAGGGCTTCAGCGGAGCAAATCTCGCTTCGAAGTCTTCCCGGAGTAACGGTGTTTGGTAAATGGCCGACATACAGGGTTTTACCCATAGCAACAATGCACTATGTGGTTGTTTATCAGGTTTTTACGCAACAAAACTATGCTGATTTATCAGCCGGTCAGGTGCGGGTAATTCCCAATAATAGCCCTAAATGTGGTGCGGACCAACCTATTTAATTTCGAATAACACGGTCGTGGACATCCTTTGTCAAGGATAAATCAGGGGTATTATTCTGTCGAACTTGAATTCCGGTTGAGCAGATACCTCATTCCCAACAGAAATTGTTTGGTGTTCAAACCAACCAGAAATTCATTCTCGTTCTGGCGATAATTTCCGGTAAAGTCACCCTCAATTTTCGCACTTGTGTACCGGTAAGCAATCAATCCCAACTGTCCGGTGATCAGGTACCGGTTAACCGCGTACCAAACGCCGAAGTAACCGGCTGCTTCCATCTGCCAAAGACTTGATTTGGTTTTGGTTTCGTCATTGCCAATGGTTGACTTGTCAATGTTATTGCCGATTCCGAAGGACAGATCCGCCCCGGTCAGCAAACCAAATTGTCCAAAACACGGCTTGAAGTAGCCCGCTCCCAGCATGATGCCGTAGAGGTTCGTGGCTTGTCCGTAGCGGTCATTTTCGTTGATTCTTTGAACAGACGATGAGTGGGAATAAAACAGGCCGGGTGTGAAAATGAGATTATTGGACAACCAATAGGTCAGGCACAGGTTCAAAGCAAAATCCGTGCTTAACGGGGCGTAGCCAATCACATTTCCATCTTGTGAATCACGACCTGCGGTCCGGTAGTACGATGCGAGTAAACCAAGGGCCAAGGAGCCTTTGACAAAGTTCATCGCTTCGTCATCCACTGGTGGCGAGGTTGCCGATGCGGAAACCGGCTTTTCTCCAACGCTCCAGTGATTATCCAAAAGATAGTTAACCTGATTCTGCAACATGGTGGTTGCAGGAGTCTCGGAGGAAAGAAGGGTTACTGTTTCCGTAGTAGCTGCTTCTTCAAAGCTGGTGCATTCCTCCAAACTTGCCGAAATGACTGCCTCTATTTGGCCCTGACCTGCAGGCAAAGGGTCATGTGCCGCACCGTCAAATTTTTCCGCAACCGCGCTGTTTTGAAAAAGAATGAAAGCCAGGCTGACCACACAAACCGGTAGTTTTCCTTTCATGGTGAGGAAGTTTAGTTTAGTCTAATGTATAAAGAATTACCGTTATATAAAAGTAACCTAACGGTAAGCAGCCGCTGGCCCAATGATAGGGCAACGTTGTTTCTTTGGATTACAACTCCGTCAAAACGCCATAACTCTCCGGCCTCCGGTCGCGATAAAACTGCCACAGGGAGCGAACCTCTTCGATCATGTCCAGGTCAAAATCGGCGACCAGCAATTCGTCCTGGTCTTCGGAAGCCTGGGCAAAAATCTGCCCTCGCGGATCTACAAAATAGGAACTGCCATAAAAACGCCCGATGTTCCAGGGCTTCTCTTCACCTACGCGGTTGATGCAGCCCATGAAGTAGCCGTTGGCCACCGCGTGAGCCGGCTGTTCCAGCTTCCACAAATATTGGGAAAGGCCGGCCGTAGTAGCAGAAGGATTATATACGATTTCAGCCCCGTTGAGCCCTAATATCCTGGCCCCTTCGGGGAAGTGACGGTCATAACAGATATAGACACCGACACGCGCAAAGGCGGTTTCAAAAACGGGATAGCCCAGGTTGCCGGGTTTGAAAAAGAATTTCTCCCAGAAACCACTCGTGTGCGGAATATGGCTTTTCCGGTATTTGCCCAGATAACGGCCATCGGCATCCAATACCGCTGCCGTATTGTACAATACGCCAGATTGCTCGCGTTCAAACACCGGTACAATCATCACCATGCCGTATTGCCTGGCCAGTTCGGCCATCTGCATGGTGGTTGGGCCTGGGACCGGTTCAGCGGCGGCGTACCACGCCGGATCCTGGCTGGAGCAGAAATAAGGAGTGGTGAAAATTTCCTGCAAACACAAAATCTGAACACCCTGCCGGCCGGCCTTCTCAATGAACGGCAGATGTTTTAGTACCATCGCCTCTTTAATCTCCGCAATGCTA
>JANNSM010000419.1:0-17767 GCA_031402635.1 Bacteroidota bacterium
GTCAAGCACCGAAACGATAACAGGAACATCTTCGGGTGTGCTGCGGCTGTCGTCCACCGCAACCGGCGGGTCATTGACATCACCCATCGAAATGGTTACCACAGCCTGATCGCAGGCGCCGTCATCATCGCAGACCTGATAGGTGTATTGGTCCGGACCGTTGTAGTTGAGATCGGGTGTGTAAGAAATTGTACCGTCCGGGTTAACGGTTGCCGTTCCGTGTAAAGGACCACTGACCACGCTCACTGAGCCGATCACCAGCGTGCCGTCAGCGTCGCTGTCGTTGCTGAGTACCGGCGTAGTAACCGGGGTGTCTTCCGGCGTGGTGGCGGCATCATCAACGGCAACCGGTGGATCGTTGACATCCGTTACGGTAATCGTAACCGTTGCCTGATCGCAATCGCCGTCGTTGTCGCAAACCTGGTAGGTAAAACTATCAGGCCCGTGGTAATTGGTGGAGGGAATATAAGTAATGGTACCATCAGGATTGACCACCACAGTGCCATGAGAAGGCGAACTTACGATGCTAACTGAGCCAATTACCAACGTACCGTCGGGATCGCTGTCGTTGCCCAGTACAGGAATATTAACCGGAACATCTTCCGGTGTATTCACTACGTCGTCAATAGCAACAGGCGGGTCGTTGACATCGCCAACGGTAATGGTTACCGTTGCCTGATCGCAAGCTCCCTGGAAATCGCAGACCTGGTAGGTATAGGTATCCACGCCAAACCAATTCGAGGAAGGCGTGTAGATAATTTCGCCTGTAATCGGATCAGCATAGGCAGTTCCGTTTGAAGGACCGCTGATCACCGTCACGCTGGAGGGATCCAGACTGCCGTCGGGATCGCTGTCGTTGACCAGCACGTCTGTGGTTACCGGCGTGTCTTCCGGGGTAGAATCCGTATCGTCAATGGCTACCGGCGGATCATTGACCGTACCAATGCTGATGCTGACCACCGCCTGGTCGCAGGCGCCATCATCATCGCAGACCTGGTAAGTGTAGGTGTCCGGTCCATTGTAGTTCAAAGCCGGGGAGTACGTTATGCTGCCATCCGGATTGACTGTGACCGTTCCGTGCGAAGGGCCGCTTACGATGGTCACGGAACCCGGGATCAGTGTGCCGTCCAGGTCATTGTCGTTGGCCATAACCGTTGTGGTTACGGGTGTGTCTTCTAAGGTTGAGCTGACATCATCAACGGCCACCGGCGGATCATTGACATCGGTAACTGCAACAGAAACTGTTGCCGTAGCACAAGCGCCATCATCATCACAGACCTGATAGCTGAAACTGTCGGGACCGTTGTAATTAGGATCCGGTGAGTAGGTTATGCTGCCATCCGGATTAACCATTGTGGTTCCGTGTGCCGGTGGGGTAATCACAGTTACCGAGCCGGGATTCAGGGTTCCGTCAGGGTCGCTGTCGTTGCCGAGTACCGGTATCACCACCGGCGTGTCTTCCGGAGTGCTCGTCACGTCGTTGACCGCTACTGGCGGATCATTGACATCCGTTACAGAAATGATGACCACGGCCTGATCACAAGCGCCATCATCATCGCAGACCTGGTAGGTAAAGCTGTCGGAACCATGATAGTTTGCAGACGGCGAATACGTGATCGTTCCATCGGGATTGACCACAACACTTCCGTGTGAAGGCGGGCTGACGATGCTTACGGAACCAATCACCAGCGAACCGTCCGGATCGCTGTCGTTGCCAAGTACTGGTATCACCACCGGAATGTCTTCCGGAGTTGTTGCTGCGTCATCTATCGCAACCGGCGGATCATTTACATCCGTTACCGTGACGGTCACCTGTGCCAAATCGCACCCCCCGGCGTTGTCGCAATACTGGTAGGTGAACACATCGGTTCCATGCCAGTTGGGAGACGGAGTGTAGGTAACCGTTCCATCCGGATTAACTATTGCGGTACCATGAGCCGGCGTAACCGTAATGCTCACGTTGGCAGGAATGATAACACCATCCGGATCGCTGTCATTGGCGAGTACTGGGATCACCACCGGGGTATCTTCCGGAGTGGTGGCAATGTCGTCAAGCGCTACCGGTAAATCGTTCACTGTCGTAACCGAAACCACAACGGTCGCAGAAGCGGTAAGCCCGTCATTGTCGGTTACCTGATAGGTAAACGTGTCTGTGCCAAACCAGTTGGCAGCGGGAGTGTAGGTGATCGTTCCGCTCGCATTCGGCACGGCTGTGCCATGAGCAGGAGAGGTCAAAACCACAACGGAAGAAATAACAAGAGACCCATCCGGATCGCTGTCATTGCCAAGCACATTGATCACTACCGGGATGTCTTCAGGTGTGGTTGCGATATCATTGACCGCATTGGGCGGGCAGGCAGAGGTCAGGTGAATTCCCTTGACCGTAAAGCATTCGCATTCGGTCTCCAGCCGAACAAAATAGGTTCCCTCGGTGAAAACCGTGGTTGACGGAAGGGCATCAATTCCGGCTATTGCGTCCAGCGAATCCAGATGCACAGTCAGGGTACCAGGGTCACTTCCGGGAAAATGAGTCGGGAGTGTAAAGTCAAAACTTCCACAGAAATTAAACGTCCTGGATCCCAGCAGACGGGCGTCAAAATTGACAATTCGGATGGTATCGAATTGATCTATGCAACCCCCGGCGCTGCTGCGTACCCAGTATGTTCCGGGCTCATTAACCACCAGATCACTCCCCGTGCTGCCGTTTGACCATAAAAAATCATCTGCCGTGATGCGCGATTGCAGGGTCATCGGGAACAGGTTGCGGTTACAGGCAATCTGGTCCGGACCCAGGTTGGGCATGGTCAGACCAAAACGGGTGTAATAACCGTAAACGGTAGACGCCCCCAGGTTGTTGAGAATGGCCATGTGAAAGTTGGCCGTAGAATTTTCCACAAAATTTTGCCCAACCGGAAGGCCGAGGTTGGCATAGTAAGACTTCCACTGACCTCCGGTACCGGGAACCACGGTGAATGCTCCGGGAGAAATCAGCGAAGGGTTGCCGTTGATTTTAAAATCATCTTCACTTCCGGTTGGCGTCAGGATCATGAGGCCGAATTGTCCTGAAGAGGTGCGCACAAACCCCATTTCGGAAACCCCGCTGCAACCGATCGGAGGCATGAGGGAGTGACCGAGTTCACCACCAATGCCAGCCATGTGCATCACATAGGTTGGCTTGGACGTGGTGATATAATGGGCTGCCGAAGTAAATCCCCGGGCGTACTGTTGCCCGCGATTAATAGTAGCTGCCGGGGTTGCGCTTCCGTCAATATAAACCTGGGTGCTGTTTTCGGTTGCCAGTACAAAAATGCACTCGTTGCCGCCGCCGTCTCCCTTGACCGCGATGTATTCTGTTCCGATATGTTCAACCGGAACAAGCTGATCGCCGCAGAGGTCATAATGGCCGGGAACCCAAACGTTGTCATCAAAAATGGTCACTGCAACCGGCTTGTTTGAACTGACCTCCGAGCCGTGCAAGCGATCGGAAGGGTTGTAACCCAACGCTTTCGCCGACCAGGTTTCGCCGCGATCCAATGTTATGATGAAAGGTCCGGCAGCCAGGGTATGGCCCAGCATGTTATTTTTTGGCGTGATTGTGACCTGGGTATTGTCTTCTTTCGCCACCACCACAAAACCACTTCGACCAGGCAAACTGGTATTGTTAACAAAAGCGGTCTGGGCGGGAATGAAGAAATGACGGCCAAGCGCCATATCCCCTTTGAAGTTGAAAATACCGGGGTTCACCGTACTGGCTACTTCGTAATAAGCCGTTGCCACACCGGTAACTTCGAGCAGCAAACCCGTGTTGAGAATGGCATCAAACGGCGAACTTTCGATCAGCGATTTATACGCCGTCAGATCCATCGAATAAAAGGAGCCTGCGGGAATGTCCACCGTGATCGGTGTAAACGTAGCGCGCGCGGGCATGGAAAGTTTGGCCGTGATCGCCTCCGTGTAAGTGGTAATACGCAGGAAAATTGGCGAGTCCCCGTGAAGTTGGTCCACTTCCGGGGCTACAAACCAATACTCGCCTCCCTGGATTTCGATATCGCACTGGGCGCGGAGCTTGTCAGTAGCCGCAATCAACACAAGCACCAGCCCTAGCGTCAAACGCATCAGGCCGGAAAGGTTGTACCGGGTAAATTTTTTCCAGATCAGGGAAAACTTATTCATCGGAAACAGAATTTCGCCCGGCGAAACTCGCGGGCGGATGAGATGAAAAACAGGAGGATCGGTATCAGCAAGGCATCGCCCGCCTGTAATAGCCGGACGCATTGCTGGTTTGCGCCATGCGTCTTGAATACGGAGCATGTGAGGAGAGGTTGCAGGTGACTTGTTCATACCGGCCGTGATATCGGGAATTAGAAAACGGGGGAAAGCATTTGCCGGGGGTTCGAAAGACGGGCATTGCTGCGGTTGAGGTCCAGACCAATGAGGACTTCGTGGCTGCCGCCGGCTTGGGAGCCAAGGCCCCCGAGCAACAGGTCATATGCATAGCCGATCCGGAGTCCGGAGGGCATTTCGTAAGCCATATTGATGATGGCTGTTGAAGTGCTTCGGTAACCTATTCCCGTCCAGAACCGGTCCGAAACCAATACACTTAGGTTGGCTTCAGCCTGCACGGGGGCTCCTTCTGCATATAAAAAGAGGCCCTGGGAGTGCAGGGAAACATTCGGGTTGACTTTCCAGGCATAGCCGCCGATCCCGAAGTAGTGACGCGCTTGTCGAGCCTGGGCGCCGGGCGCAAAACTCAGCTCGTTTTTCAGGAGCTGGGGTGCGCTGAGACCGGCATACCAGGAACCGGTGGTATAGTACAACCCCAGGCCGGCGTTGGGCAACCAGCGATTCTGGTCGGCCTGCAGGTTGGGGTCAGAAGCATCCAGCGGATTGGCCTGGGTCAGGTCTATCCGGAAGTTGACCAGACCGGCCTGCAAACCGAAAGAGAGGTCACCGTTGCCCGCGGGAAGACGATAGGCATAATTGCCGTAAAGGCCCGTGCTCTGGGTGAGACCGAGACGGTCGTGGATTAACTGTGCACCCATCGCAAGCCGCTTGTTCTCCAGTGGTGCATGCACAGAAAGCGCCAGGGTGCGCGGAGCCTGATCAATGCCGGTCCACTGGTGGCGGTAGATGGCGGCAGCAGATAACCCGCCGCGACTTCCGGCATACGCCGGATTGAACGGGAGTTTATTGAAGATAAACTGGGAATATCTGGCTTCCTGCTGGGCAGACGCACATAACGGCAGCAGCATGAAAAGGGCAATATTTCGAAAAAGAGATCCCATAAAAATAGATTGAGGCTATTTCGCCCTCTTGCCCGTATTGACCGGGATAAACGGTTTGTCGGTGCTTTGCAGTTCTTCGTCCAGACCGGTAATGCGGAACTGGGTGCGGCGGTTAAGCTGGTGCTCCTGATCCGTGCAATTCACATCATCTGAACAGCGGTTGCGCAATTCGGATTCACCATCGCCCATCGCGGTTACCCGCGCGGGTTCTATCCCGAGCTTAACCAGGTAAGCGACCGCCGATTCGGCGCGGCGCTGGCTCAGTTTCCGGTTATAGGTTTTTGAACCCCGTGAATCGGTGTGAGAGCCAAGTTCAATAGTGATGCCTGGATTTCGCTGCATAAATTCAGTCAGCGCAATCAGATCCTGTTCCCCGTCTTCCCGGACGAAGTCCTGGTCAAAATCATAGTAAATATTGTGGAGCTCAACCGTCATTCCGCGGTGAACCGGATCCAGTTCAATGACAAAATCAGCTTCACTGCGCCGCAAAAGTGACTCTCTTGAAACCGGGAGGATGCCGTCAGCGTAGCCCTCCACGCGGGCATTCAGCGTATAATCGCAGGAGCGCGAAACCGGCATGCTCAAACGCCCTTCCTCGTTGCCGTCAAATCTCGTCGACGTTCCGGAACATGAGTTGTCCCAGGTAAACAGCACTCCGGGAATTGGGGTTTTCGTTTCCCGGTCAATGGCAAATACGTTGATTTTGATGCGGTCTAAGTCCAGCGGAATTCGGATCAAATCCGTTTCACCCTGGAGAGGCGTTTTGATTTCATTGCGTCCTTCGGCATACCCTTCGTGGTTGGCGATCAGCGATACGGCGAGTTCCTTTGGAAGGTCAATCCGGAACAACCCTTTCTCGTCGGCTTTGAGCCGCTTGTCACCTGGACCGCCGTCAATGCGGACATCTGAGCCCGGCAGTGGATCGCCGGTTTGGGCATCCACAACAATACCCCGGACGGTGACCCAGTTGTTGTTCATGGCGTAGATATCGTCACCCCCGGCACCACCGGGCCGGTTGGAAGCGAAAAAGCCCCGGCTTCGCTCTTTGTTCCAGATCAGCCCGAAATCATCCCAGCGGGTATTGAGCGTCCAGCCCATGTTGCGGGGGCTGGCCCAGTTGGCCTCCTCGAAATCGGCAAAAAACAAATCCAGGCCTCCCAGCCCGGCATGGCCATCGGAAGAGAAGTAAAGGGTGCTGTCGGCGTGCAGGAAAGGAAACATTTCGTCTCCTTCTGAATTGATGGTTGCACCGAGGTTGACCGGCTTAGACCACACGCCCTCTTCAAGACGGCTGAGGTACAAGTCGGCGCCGCCAAAGCCTCCGGGCATGGTGGAGCTGAAGACCATCAGTTTTCCGTCCGGGTGAATGGCCGGTGCTGAGTTGGAATAGTCTCCGCTGTTAAAGTCCAGTTCCCTGACTTTGGCCCAGCCGTTTTTACCGCTGCGCTCTGCCGTATAAATTTTCAGCCTTACGGTTCGGGCTTTGTCTTCCTTGACCGATTCGCTGACAGCATTGTTACGGGTAAAAAAGATTTGTTGCTCGTCCGGTGAAAAGCTCATCGGCCCTTCGTGGTGTTTACTGTTCAGGGTCAAACCGCCAAAGCGCTCCGGATCGCGGAAGCCCTGATCCGTTTGCTGGGCGAAAAAAATGTCGAGGTAAGGTTCACCACTCCAGGCACTGACTTTGTCGCTGCCGCGTCCGTCTTCACGCGCCGAAACAAAGACCAGTCCGGTTTCGAAATAAGCCGGTGCAAAATCGGCAAACGGCGTATTGACCGAAAGGGATTCGATGCCGTAACGCCCTTCGTCATCATAATAACCGACCATTTCTTCGCAGGCTGCCTCAAAACGTGCGCCGCGCGAGTCTTCCGGCTTCAGTCTGGCGTACTCCCGGAACCAGTATTTGGCCTCCTGGCACTTGCCGTTGCTCTGCAGCATCTGGCCGTAATACAGTTTAAAAATGGGGCTGACACTGGATTTGCCAACGGCCTGGCTATACCAGTATTCGGCTTTTTCAAAGTCCTGCGTTAACCGGTAACACTCGGCCAGGTTGATTTTGGCCTCCGTGATATCCTCTTTTTGCAGGATACTTTCATAGAGGCTGGCTGCTTCATAAAAAGCAAAATCGCGGAACAGCTTGTCCGCTTTTTCCAGCTTGGCACGCTGGCCAAAGGCCGATACGGCCGCGATCATCAGAGTGAACAGGGCAATTCGTTTCATGCTTATCAATTCAAGCTTTTCGGGAAATATGGGTTCCCGATGCAATGTATCCGGCGAAAGGGGGGGCAGCCATATAACAAACCCACCACATGTGACAGGGTTGGGGGGGAATGAGCGTGCCGGTGCGGGGAGGGAGGTCCTTCGACCTGTCGCGGCTGTTACCGCCCGGAGCGGCCTGAGGCCCGCGCGGGGAGGGAGGCCCCAGGAACCAACGCGGCTGTTACCGCCCGGAGCGACCTGACGTTGGTGCGGGCTGGTAGGTCCTTCGACCTGTTATCGCATGGCGATAGTAAACCCGGCCCAGGAGCTCAAATATCCGAGCAGGTACCCCGCCAGCACTTCCTGGCCGCTGTGCGCTTTCAATAACAGGCGGCTGCTGCCAACCAGGCCGGCGGCCAGTATGGCCACATAAAACAAACCGATAATATTGTCTGAAACGATGGGAACCAGGAACATCACCATCGCCGCAAGGGCACCGGCGCCACTGGTATGCATGCTCACTTTTCCCCAAAGCAGATTGATGAGCAAGCCGGCAAAAACGGAGATACAGGCGCCGAGCAACATGGCCTGAAAGACGGCGGGTTCCTGGGTGCGGTGGTAAACCACATAGGCCCAGATATAGAAAAACCCGGTTGCGATGTAGGGCAGCGTGCGATCTTCGCGCCGCCGCAAATTAGTATGCTCAATGAATTTAAGCGCGGCCATCAGTGCAATGCTGAAGCCCGGAAAAAAGGCAGTCAGCAAAAAAACCTTCAACAGTTCAAAGCCCTTCTGGGGCAATGCATAGCCCGAAAAGAGGTACCGGTTGCTGAACAGGTAAACAGCGAACCCGTAGGACGGAATAAGTAAAGGGTGAAAAACAGTAGAAAAGAGGTGCGCCAGGAAACGGATAAACTTCATAATTCCTTGCGCAACCGGGCCACAGAAATATTGAGCTGCTCGCGGTACTTGGCCACCGTACGCCGCGCAATGTTATAGCCTTTTTCCTGTAAAATCTCCGTCAGCTTCTGGTCGCTTAGCGGGCTGCGCTTATTTTCCGCACTGATCATATCAAAAAGAATGCGCTTGACTTCACGGGTGGAGACCTCTTCACCGCTGTCGGTGGTCAGGGATTCGGAAAAAAAGTATTTCAGGGCGTAGGTCCCGAATTCCGTGTTGACGTATTTGCTGTTGGCAACTCGGCTGATAGTGGATATATCCAGCCCGGTGATTTCGGCTACATCCTTGAGAATCATGGGCTTGAGATTGGTCTCGTCGCCGGTAAGGAAGAACTCCTCCTGCAATTCTACAATAGCGGCCATGCTGTTGTACAAGGTTTGTTGGCGCTGACGGATAGCATCAATAAACCATTTGGCCGAATCCATTTTCTGCTTGATGTAGACGATTTCATCGCGGGCACGCTTGTCTTTTTTTGCGCTGGCTTTGTACGCCTGATAGATATCCTTGAACGAATGACTGACTCGCAAATCCGGCGCATTTCGCGAATTGAGCAGCAATTCAAGCACTCCCCCGTTATTGAGTATGGTAAAGTCGGGGATGATGTACTGGTTCTGCTTCGATTCCCCCCCCGTTCCGCCGGGTTTGGGGTTCAGTTTTAAAATTTCGCCCAGCGCCAGTTTGATTTCGTCTTCCCCCACCTTGAAAACCCGCTGCAAACGATCGTAGTGCTTTTTTGAAAACTCTTCAAACTGCTCGTTCAGGATGCGGATGGCCAGGTGAATGACCGGGTTTTCGTGTTTGCGCCGCAGTTGAAGGAGCAGACACTCGCGCAAATCACGGGCGCCGATGCCCGCCGGCTCAAAGCCCTGCACGATTTGCAGGGCGTGTTCCAGTTCGCCCGGCTGAACCACAATGTTGAGGCTGAACGCAAGGTCATCGGCAATGGCGTCCAGTTCGCGCCGCAGGTAACCGTCTTCGTCCAGGCTGCCGATAAGCTGCTCGGCGATGGCCGCAACGCGGCTGTCGAGCTCGATCATGCCGAGTTGGCTGATCAGCCGCTCATTGAAAGACTCAGTAACCGCCACCGGGACACTCCGCTCTTCCTCGTTCGGATCGCGCTCCGAGCGCGTGCGATAGGAATCGTAATCGTCATCTTCCGAAAAATAATCGTCCAGGTTCAGGTCTTCGCCAAGGCTGTCGTTCTCCGACTCGCCGTTTTCTTCCTGTTCGCTGAAATCGTCGCTGTGGTCATCTTTGTCGCCTTCTTCCAGCGCCGGATTGGCCTCCAGTTCTTCCTGTATCCGTTCCTCCAGCGAGGCAGTGGGCACCTGGAGCAGTTTCATGAGCTGAATCTGCTGGGGAGACAGCTTTTGGAGAAGTTTCTGACTAAGACGCTGGCGCAGCATAGAGCGGTTAAATTACATCGAAAATAGGGAGAAGGCTATCCCGAAAGTTCAGAACGATCACTTTTGAACGCCCCGTCTTTTCCGCGTATTTTTGGCGGCTGCAAACGATATGCCATGAGCTCCTCCCCCTTCGACCATTTTCAATACATCACCGACCTCGCATCACACGAGGGGCGCAACGTACTGTTAAAAGGCTGGATTACATTTCGCCGCGACAGCAAAGGCATCGTGTTTTTAGGCTTGCGTGACGGCAGCGGATACGCTCAGTGCGTGGTGAGCCAGGATGGGGTCAGTCCGGCAACATTTGAGCTCGCCGGACAACTAGCGCTGGAAAATTCGGTGTTGATGCGCGGAAAAGTGGTTCGAAATGACCGGATGCAGGAAATGGAACTGGAGGTAACTCAGATCGAATTGATCCAGGCAGGGCCCGAATTTCCGATTTCCAGAAAAGCGCACGGGGTTGAATTCCTGATGGACCAACGGCACCTCTGGCTGCGTTCGCAGAAGCAATGGGCTATGATGCGCCTTCGCAACCGGATCGTTTTTGCCATTCACCGTTTTTTTCAGGAGCGCGGATTTATGCAACTGGATCCGCCCATATTTACGGCCAACGCGGTGGAAGGGACGACGACGCTTTTTGAAACCGATTTCTACGGCCAACCGGCTTACCTGAGCCAGAGCGGCCAGCTTTACGGCGAAGCGCTGGCGCTCGCCCATGGCCGGATTTACACATTTGGCCCCACCTTTCGCGCCGAAAAATCCAAAACGCGGCGCCACTTGTCGGAGTTCTGGATGATTGAGCCGGAAATGGCCTTCTACGATCTGGACATGAACATGGACCTGATCGAAGATTTTATCGTGTTCATTGCCGCGGATGTGCTGGAGGGATGCCGCAAGGAACTGGAGATCCTCGAACGGGATATCACCGCGCTCGAAAATGTAAAGGAGGCCTTTCCCCGGATGACTTACGACGACGCGGTGTCCATCATACGGGGCGAAAAAGATGTGGATGGGCGCAACAGCCTCCGCGTGCTCGAGGGTGACCTCGAGAACATTCGCCGTCAGATCGGGGAGAACGAGAAAGACATCGCCGCACGTGAAGCGGCCATTGAAGGCGGCAATCTGAAAAAGGGCGAAATCAATTTCAACCGCAGCAGGATCGATCAACTCGTTGCCACCAACAAAGATTTGGAAGAAAAAGCCGGCAACATTCCCCAGTGGCTTGAATCGGCGCGCAATTTCCGGCACGGGGATGATTTTGGTGGCTCGGATGAAACGGTGCTGACCCGCCTGTTTGACCGTCCCGTCATGGTGTATCGCTGGCCGGCCGCCATCAAGGCCTTCTATATGAAACGCGATCCTGATTTTCCCGATTACGTGAAAGGGGTGGACCTTTTGGCCCCGGAAGGTTACGGTGAAATCGTCGGGGGCGCCGAGCGCGAGGATAATCTTGATCTCCTGGTGCATCGCATTCAGGAGCACCACCTGCCGATGGATGCGTTTGAGTGGTACCTTGACTTGCGTCGCTTCGGGTCTGTTCCTCATGCCGGCTTTGGCCTCGGGCTGGAGCGTCTGGTAACCTGGATGGCCGGCACTCGCCATATCCGGGAAGCCATTCCCTTCCCCCGCGCTTATGGACGTTTAACACCGTGAATCCATCCGTTAAAACGATACTCAATCTTTTTGAGAACAACGGCGACTCGCTTTACGGTGGGGAAGCCGTAACGCAGGCTCAACACGCTTTGCAGACTGCAACTTTTGCCCGCAGGCAAAGCGCCTCACCGGCACTGGTCACCGCTTCCCTGCTGCACGATGTTGGTCATTTATTGCACGACCTGCCGGATGATGCCCCGGATCAGGGAATTGATGACGCGCATGAAAATCTGGCCGGACAATTTCTCGCAAGCTTGTTCGGCCCGGACGTTGTGGAACCCGTCAGGCTTCACGTGGCAGCGAAACGCTATCTCTGTGCGGTCAAACCCGGATATCTTGAACACCTCAGCGAGCCCTCCATACTGAGTTTGAAATTGCAGGGCGGTCCCATGAGTCCGGAAGAAATTGAGGAGTTTGAATCAAACCCATTTCACCTGGACGCAGTCCGACTGCGGATTTGGGATGACCTGGCGAAAGATCCGGAAATGCAAACACCTCCTTTATTTGATTTTGTTCAGGACATACAGACGTCACTCCTGAAATCGCAATAAAAAGGGAGAGGGGGAAAAAGGGCATAACCGTATGGAAAAAATTAACAAAATATTAGCCTGCCCGAATTGCCACCAATCCACATTGATTTTTTCCGAAAAGACAATCACCTGCAGCAATTGTCAGGAGCAATTTGACCGGGTCCACGACAAACCTTTTTTGCTTTTGCACAATTCGGAAATCAGGCTGGATTTTTATCAGACGCTGAACCGTCCCAAAAAGAAAAGCCTGCTTTCTAAAATTCCACTTCCCACTCAACGAATATGGACCCGGAAATCACGGCATCTGGTAACGCGAATCCTGAAAGAAAACGATCCCCGGCTCGATGAGCATTGTGTGCTGAATATGGGCTCCGGAAGCGAGCCCGTTTATCAGAAACTATTGCAGCCGTATGATGCTGCCATTATTCGCGTGGGCTTGCCGCACGACGGAAAAATAGATGTTTACGGAGACGCCATGCAGTTGCCCATTGCCAATGAATCCGTGGATTTGCTTTTGTCATCTTCGGTTTTCGAACACATTAAAAATCCGGAAAAGGCCGCCGCCGAAATTTTCAGGATTCTGAAAAAGAATGGAAAAGTGTATGCGGAGATCCCCTTCATGAGAGGATTTCACATGGAACCGATTGATTACCAGCGCTACACCATTGAAGGAATTGAACAGTTGTTTGAACGGCATGGTTTTACCCTGCTGGAAAAAGGAATTTGCTCCGGAACATTTACCACCTTATCGCTGATCTTTACCGATTTTCTTATTTCCATCACGCCAAAGGGATTGAAGTTCCCCGTAAGATTTATTACCACCTGGTTAAGCCATCCCATCAAATTCCTTGACCGCTTATTTGAAAATTCGACCTGGAACTACAAGTTGGCCTGCAATTTTTACTACTACGGCCAAAAAGCGGACTGAGTATTTCCCCCGAACAATCTTCCGTAAGTGCCTAAGCCACCTCTCCCGCAACAGCCGTCCAGATCCGGTACCAGTCCTGACGGGATAAGCTGACTTGACGGGCGGCCGCGGCTTCCCGAATGCGATCAAGACGCGAGGTGCCCGTTACGGGGATGATCCCCGCCGGGTGTCGCAATAGCCAGGTGTAAACCAATGTTTCCGCCGCAACGCCGTGTTCCCTCGAGAGTTCTCCAAGCATCTTTCTCAGATCCACATGCTCTGAAAACTTCCCGCCGCCCAAAGGGCTCCAAGCCATTGGACGCACACCGAGTTCTAGGCATTGATCAAGGGTGCCATCCGTAAATGCCTGGCGATGCAGCGGTGAAATTTCAACCTGATGGAAAGCCAGCGAAGGGATATATGACTTGAGTGTCCGGAGTTGCGACGGACTAAAATTGCTCACACCAAATTCAATCACCTTGCCCGCTTGTTGCAGCGATGAAATTGCCCCGGCAATTTCTGCGGGATCTGCGAGATAATCCGGACGGTGCAGCAGCAGCAAATCAAGGTGATCGGTGGCCAGATCGCGAAGCGAATTTTCCACCGATCCGACAATATGCTCCTTTGAGCAGTCATAAAACTTAATACGGTGGTCCGGTCTGTTATCGCTGACCATGCGAATACCGCATTTCGAAATGATTTTCATCCGGTTGCGCAAACCCGGAGCCTGGCGCAACATGAGGCCGAAGTCCGCTTCGGTGCTGTAATGGCCATAAATATCGGCGTGGTCAAAAAGGGTAAGACCAGCATCCAGACACCCTTCAGTAAACTTGCGAAGATCATCGGTATTCAAAACAGCCCCCCATGCACCAAGCCGCATGCAGCCGACGGCCACTTCGGGTGGGCGCAGGAAATCTCCGGAAGGGCGCTGCTCGCTCATCATCGCGCTAAACTCACCCGGCAAATTACCAATTCTGCGGCGGAAGCGGGGGGGGGAGCGGAGCGCGGGAGGGAGCCCGGGCGGGGGCCACCGGGCTGACGTGAGCCCGGGCGCGGTCCACCGGGCCACCGGGCGGACGTGAGCCCGGGCGGGGGCCACCGGGCGGACGTGAGCCGCCAGGCGGGAACTGGCAGCAGCAGGCAGTGCGCCGCGCCGCGCCCAACAACGGCGCCCGCCCGCGCTCCGCGGCCGCCCGCGGCCGCCCGCTTGACACCAAAGCCCTAACTTTACCTCCTGGATAACCAACCCCAACGAGGCTTATAAAATGATACTCCCAAAATGGCAAATCCAATAGGCATTCCGGTGGTAGATCTTGCTTTGTTCAGCCGCCCTGAAACTAAAATCGCGTTTGTAAACGCCATTGGTAAGGCTTACGAAGAGGTGGGCTTTGTAGCTGTGACCAATCACGGTATTGATCAAGATCTGGTAGAACGTTTTTACTACCAGGTCAAGGCTTTTTTCGGCATGAACCGGGAAGTAAAACGGAGTTATGAAATCAGGGAACTTGCCGGTCAACGGGGCTATACCAGCTTTGGTCGCGAGCATGCCAAAGGAAGTGATGCGCCGGATCTCAAGGAGTTCTGGCAATTTGGCCAGCCCGGCGAAGGCGCCACGCTTGACCCAATCGAATACCCGCCAAATCTCGAGGTGAATGAATTGCCAGAGTTCAACCGCACAGGCATGGACCTGTATCAGAATTTTGAACAATCCGGGAAACTATTACTTCAGGCCATTGCCCTGCACCTGGGTCTGCATGAACACTTTTTTGACCAGGGCATACACAACGGCAACAGCATCCTTCGGGCTATCCATTACCCGCCCATTACCCAGGAACCTAAAACCTCCATCCGCTCTGAACAACACGAAGACATTAACCTGATTACCCTGCTGGTCGGAGCTTCTGCCGATGGATTACAGGTTTTAAACAGGCAGGGCGAATGGGTTCCGGTCAGCACCACCCCGGATATGATTGTAGTGAACGTCGGCGATATGCTGCAGCGCCTGACCAACGGCCGGCTCAAATCCACCACACACCGCGTGGTCAACCCGCCTCGCGAACTGTGGCACACTTCTCGCCTTTCGGTTCCTTTCTTTTTGCATCCGCGCTCTGAAGTTCCGCTCAACTGTCTTCCTTCTTGTGTAGATCGGGACCACCCCAAACAGTTTGACGACATTACAGCAGGCGCTTATCTCCGCGAACGGTTGATAGAGATCGGACTGTTGAAGGCCTGAATTCAGCGCATTTAAAATCGAATTAATCAAAAAAGAAGAAGCCGCCCCGGACAGGGCGGCTTCTTCCTATTAATAATCCGTTCAGCTTTCTACGCGGAGCAATCAGCGAAGAACGCTTTTCCGGTTATTCTCCGGTAAAAATAAACTTCTCGATCACGGCCTCATTGTTTACCAGCCATTTGGCCAGATAAACACCAGGTGCCCGACCGGTCAAGTCGAAGTTGGTTTGATAGCTACTGGTCTTTCCTGCCAATTCTGCATGAATCAGGGAACCCGTCATGTCAAACAACTCCAGACTCAGATCGGCATCCTTACCCAACGTGATGGATAGGTTGATGACCGAACTGCTTGGGTTGGGGAACAAGTCGCTTTCCAGAAGGTCCACATCGCCCACCCGGGGAGCGCCATCGCAACTGGTGGTAAACGTGCGCAGCGGAGAGCAGTCCGAAATGACTCCGTCGCAAACCGTGCGAACACACCATTCATAGCTGGTGCATGGCTCGAGGCCACCAACACGTTTGATGGTACCCGTTAACGGAATCTCAAGGAAGTCAGTCGTCCCAACTTCCCGGATTGAAATGAGGTAGCCGGTTGCATCCAGAACCGCATCCCAGAACAGATCAACCGTGTGGCGACCGTTCACCAGTTCGCCCGTTCCCGAAGGAGGCGGACAGGTTGTACAACCGGTTGGCGGTGCAATGTTGATGGTACCACCTTGTTGGTCAACACAACCTTTGGCGTCCCTCACCGCAATCGCGGAATAAGTCCCAGGTGCTAACGGAATTACAATGGGTTCCGCTGCGAATGGACCATAAATCGTTGCACCAACTTTCACGCGATAGGGAGCCATCCCTGCGGTGGCGTTGTCAAGATCAATCACTACCGAGCCCAAACCGCTGGCACAATCGGCATTGTTGATGGCAATTGCAGCAATATTGAGCGATGGTTCTCCGATGTAGTAAGATCCCGTGATGCTTCCCTGGCATCCTCCTGCATCAGTAACTATGATGCTGGTGATGGTTACCCCGCCAGGTGCATTGGAGATAACAATAGGCTCCGTTGCATACGGACCCAGTACAACACTGCCGTTAACCGTGACCGAATAAGGTCCGGTACCAGCGCTTGCGTCATCAAGGTCAATTACTACGATGCCGTTTTTAGCAGAGCAGCTTGTGGCGGCCGTCACGTCAACCGAAAGAATGACCAGGTTGGTGTTCACCGTAATAAGCTGTGAAGCGGAAACGGAGTTTCCACAATCATCCATTGCTGTCCAGGTACGGGTAATGACGTTGCCACTGGTCGTTTGATTGTAGATTACCGTAATGGAAGCATCACAATTATCCATCGCAATCACAGTCGGCGGAGCCGGGGCGGGTTCGCCACAATTCAGGTTGATGTTGGCAGGGACACCCACCAGCCATGGATTAATATTGTCCACAACAGTCAATATCTGAGAAGCAGACACTGAATTCCCGGCGGCATCAGTTGCCGTCCAGGTGCGGGTAATTGTTCTGCAGGCATCAGGGCCTGGACCATACGTTTCATTCAGGCTAACGGAAACCGGTCCGTCGCAATTGTCAATGGCAGTTACGACAGCAGCCGATGGGATATTATCGCAATCCACGGTAGCATCAGCAGGAACACCGCTAAGTACAGGCTTTGTTAAGTCAGGATTCAAGGTGATCAACTGCGTATGGCTGGTGCTATTTCCGCAATCATCCGTAGCAGTCCAGGTGCGTTCCAGAACGCCGGCAACCGTAACTGCTGTCAAAACAACGGATACGACATCGTCGCAGTTATCCGAAGCCGTTACTGTGGGAACCGGAGGAATGGGGTCCCCGCAATTCAGGGTTATGTTTCCAGGCAGCAAACTGAGAACCGGAGCCTCGTTGTCGGTTACCGTAATGGTCTGGGTATGGCTGGCACTGTTTCCGCAGGCATCCGTTGCGGTCCAGGTTCTCACAATCTGGTAACTACCGGAAGTACAGGTCCCTGCTGTTTCGTTGAAAATCACCGGTACTTCAATGCCAGAAGCCGTTCCGCAAGAGGTGCTAAAGGCACTGTTTGGAATCGGTTGTTTGGCAATTCCCGGACCCTGCCAGCGGGTTTCCATGATTTCGCTTCCGGCATTCTCAAAAAACTGGATTTCGATGTTGTGGCAACCCGTGGTCAGCGCAACGCTGCCACTGACTTCTAACGCCCCGTGCAGGCCGTCATTATTCACAACCAGGATACCATCAATATACAATCTTGAACCGTCGTCAGATTTGGTATAGAAGGTATAGCTACCCGCAGCCGGAATATCAATGGCTCCGTTCCAGCGAATCACATAGCGATCCGAAACCGTCCGGATGGCGAGGTGATCGGCATTTTGGGCATTGGGGGTAATACCGGTCTTCACCGGAGCACCGGCGGAAGCAAAAAAGGAAGTCAAGCTGGAAATGCTCGAGGAGGTACACCAGTAGGAATAGTTCAGACCGGCATCTTCATTGCCGGTGCAGCCGCCTTCCAGGTTGAAGTCGCCGTTGCCGCTGGCCGTAGCTCCGTAGATAGAACCGGTGTAGTAGAACCAGAAAGACATGCCGTAGGTGGCG
>JANNSM010000420.1:0-6088 GCA_031402635.1 Bacteroidota bacterium
GTTAAGCCTTGGACCCGGCGATCCTTTTTGCTATGCGGGCGCCAACTTCGCCGGCCGCCGGCCGCGGCTACTTCCAACGCTCGTTTGGCCACCACCTGACCCCGGACATCCGCAAAGTCGGGAATGCCGCGGTCACTCGCGGTTTGCAACGAAAGCTCATACTGTGCAACAACAACCGGCAACAAAGTCAACCCTTGTAAATGAGCAACCACCCTCTCCAGGTTTTCGGCACCATAGACCGTCAATCCGGAAGCCAGTGCGGCCTCCCTGGCGTTTGCTTCCGGGACAATGAGCGCCTGACAGCCCATAGTCCGGGCCAGGAGCGCCGCCGACAAGCAACCGGGAACTGGCCTCAAGGTGCCATCGAGGGCCAATTCGCCCAAAAACATGAGACCGGAAACCGGGTGCTCCGGAACTTGCCCGGAGGCCGCCAGGATGCCGATGGCCATTGGCAAATCAAAACCGGAACCCTGCTTGCGTTTGTCAGCAGGCGCCAGATTGATCACGATGCGCTGCCGGGGCATTGACATGCCGATAGCCCGTATGGCCGTCTCCATTCGCTTCCAGCTTTCCCGCACGGCATTGTCCGGAAGCCCGACCATATAATATTGACCGCCTTTGCCCACGTCCACCTCTATCCGGATTGGATAGGCATCCACGCCGTTCAGGGCTGCACTTGCAATGTTGACCAGCATTGGGCCAAGTTGGGGCGGCTTTAGCCGGTTGACGCCATGTTGCCCGGATTATTCCGGGGATGTGGAAAATCAGGCAAAACCCTTCGACCTAAACCCGGCTTTGAAAAGGCAGCGCAACGAATGAAAGATCACATTTATGGTGTGGAAACGTCATTTTGGCCGTGTTTTTCGCCTCATTAAAGCAGACTAAATGTAACAGAATCAATGCTTTCTGCGTGCTCTCGTATGCAATGGGGGTACATATCGAAATGCGGTGCACACGTAAGCCTTTAAGGTTCCGGAATAGAATACATGCACCCGCGCAGGCTTGATAAAAGACATCCATGTATTCCAGCGTGAATATGGGTGGAAGTTGGAGTAACTACCGGGTATCTCTTGCTCCCGGGATACCCTCTCTGATCTTGTACATTGACCCTTGACCATTTTATTACTCCAGGAATCTCGGGACGATATGAAAAATTTGTCTTCTGGTATAGCCGGAGGACGCCGCGGCAGATATTTTGCCGTTAACGTCCTCTCACTGTCCGCACTGTTGGTGATTACCGCTATGGTGACCCCGGCAGCAGCCCAAACGGCCAACTTTTCGCCATCACGCACGGCGGTCTGTCCGGGCAACTACATCAACTACACCAACCTGTCCACGCATCCATCCGGTGCGGCAATGACGTATGCCTGGTCATTTCCGGGCGGCTTTCCCAATGCGGACACGTCAAGAAATCCGCTGGTGTATTACGCTACGCCCGGCATTTACACCGTGAGCCTAACGGCTTGTTCCGGGGGAATTTGCGATGGGGAAACACGCAACGCGTATATCACCGTTCACGCGGCTCCGGCTGCCAATTTTTCGTGGTCCATTCCCGATGCCTGCGACGGCCTGGAGGTGCAATTCAGCGATTTAAGCGTTCCCGGCAGCTCGGCCATTGCCAGTTGGTTTTGGGATTTTGACGACGGTTCCGGCTCCGGCTTTCAGAACCCGGTGCGGAATTTTGTAACACCGGTTACTTATGAAGTTATCCTCCTGGTGACCGATGCCAACGGTTGCCAGGACGATATAGCGGTCAACGTAACGCCGACGGCTAATTTGCAGGGTACGATCTCACTTGATACGGCGCTGGCTTGCGGAGCCGGACCGCTCAATGTTTCGCTGACCGGTGCTGCAATCGGAGGAAGTGCGCCATACACCTATAGCTGGGATTACGGCAACGGAAACAGCGGTTCCGGTATCAATGCCAATGCGGTTTACAGCGGTTGCGGAACATACGATGTCACCCTGGTGGTGCGCGACAACAACGGTTGTACCGATACAATCCGGCAAAACGATGCGGTAACGCTCTTTTGCCCGACCATCAATTTTACAACATCGGCGGATTCGGTCTGCGTTGGCGAGCCCCTGTTAGTTGCCGATGCCTCCACTTCGGGTGGAGTTACTCATTTGTGGCAGTTTGATTCCGGCGACCCGGGTTCAACAGCCACCGGAGTGGCCACCGGATATTTGTATTCTGCACCCGGAACATACACCATTCAGCATTGCGTACAGTACGCCAATGGTTGTGAAGAGTGCACCACACGAAATGTTGTGGTTCGCAATCAGCCGCTGGCGGGTGATATCCTGATTTCGCAAAGCAATTCCTGTTTGTTGCCGTTCAGTCCTACACTGACGGCAACCGGTGTTACCGGAGTTGCTCCCATTACCTATAATTGGCTGATCGGGACGGGTACCTATTCAGGCGCAAGCATTACCCCGACGCTGACCGCGCCGGGACTTTACAATGTTGTCCTGATTGTTACGGATGCCACGGGCTGCAGCGATACTATTATAAAGCCCAACTTTATCCGGATCCGGGCAGCCGTCCCGGCCTTTACCCTGGATACCTATTTTGGTTGCGATCCACTTCCGGTTACCATAACCAATACCAGTTTTTCGCCGCTGGTGCCCATTGATTCCTTTGTGTGGGATCTCGGTGACGGCACTACCTTCAGCTCGATTACCCAGGATACGTTTACCCATGTTTATAGTCCGGTTGGGGATTACACCATCAGCCTGATCACGTATACGGCACTCGGGTGTACCGATACGGTCACCGCTTTAGTTGAAGTTGGCGAAGTGGATGCAGATTTTTACCTCGTGCGCGATACCACCTGTTCTGTTGCCGAATTGGTCAACCTGACATCAAACGCCGATTACACCATAGTTTATTGGGGAAATGGCGATTCTACCGTGTTGCCGGATCCGGTAGGCGACTACAATTATTTCTACTACGGCATCACCGATACCGTGCGTTACACCATTACCATGGTAGCGTCTTTCAATGGCTGTGTGGAGACCGTTCAGCGGGATATTCTGGTCAGTCCTCCACACGCTTTTGACCGCACCTTGACACGCGATTGTTCGGATCCTTATACCGTTACGCTTTGGGTGGATCCCACTGCTTTAGTGGGCAGTTTTTGCTGGGACCTCGGCACCGGTGATACGCTCTGTGATATCAATCCGTTGACCCTGACGTTCCCGGCCGAAGGGGTTTATACCGTTTGGATCCGGGACCCGGATAACCCGTTATTTGATACGGCCTGTGTGCTGGAATACTTTGAAATTCCGATTGTAGATGCCGTGCCGGCTTTTGTGGCGGATGATTTGCTGGGTTGCGAAACGCTGACCACGTACTTCAGCAATACCAATACGGACCCGGTCTTTGACTCGCTGACTTACCGCTGGGAAATAGGACCGAGCGTAATCAATGGAATTACTGCCACCAGCATCACCACCGGCGACGACTGGGCGTACTATTTTTCTGTACCGGATATCTATCCGATTCGCATGGTTCCACTCGATTCGACCTTGTGTAATGTGGGTTATACCGGAACTGCCGTGGTCAGCGACCTGACTTCCCTTTTCCTTGTGGATTCCATTCGGGGTTGCTCCCCGGCTTCGGTATATTTCCGTGATTCATCGTATGGTGTTTACAACGATCCACTCATGGCCATCGTTTCCTGGCAGTGGACCTTTGACAATCCGACTTGTCCGGATTACAGCGGTCAGTTCCCTCCGCCTTGCACTTACAGCCCGGGTACCTATGACGTGTACCTGAGAGTTCGGGATGCAGCCGGCTGTGTGAGTATTTATGGAGAGGAGCTCACGATCACCCCGAGCAGCGTCATGGCAGGTTTCACCTATGACACACCGGTTTGTGGTAATGACACCACCTACTTCCACAATGGTTCTGTGGGCACAGGATTGGCCGGTTATTTCTGGGAATTTGGAGATGGCTCCACCTCAACGGTTGCAGATCCCAAACATGTCTATGCGGGAAGCGGTTCCTATGCTGTGCGTCTTACCGTTACGGATTCGATGGGTTGCAGCGATCCGCTGACCCGTGGAATTGTCATTGATCTTGGCGATGTGGTTCCGGATTTCACGGTAACGTATTTCAGCGTTGGCGTTTGTCCACCGATTCCCGTTCAGTTGACCAACACCAGCACGGGCACCGTTACTTCGGTACAGTGGTATGTGGAAACGGCAACCGGAGTCAACTACTACACCGGCAACAGCGTGATCCATACCTATACCCGGGCCGGGGATTACGATATCACGATGATCGTCACGGATTCGCGGGGTTGTACCGATACCCTGACGAGAACCGACAATGTCACCATTACCGGGCCGACCGGGGATCTCACAACTTTCCCCAATGTTGGTTGTGCACCGCTCGAGGTATTCTTTGACCTGGAAAATATTAATGCCGATCAGGTTTTTATTGACTTTGGAAACGGCGATACCCTGCAGGTTTACGGTGATTTCTCTTTCACCTATACCGATCCGGGAACGTATTGCCCGCGCATGATATTGCTGGACAGCCTGGGTTGCGAAACCACCTACAATTGCCCGGGCTCCATTACGGTGTATGACGTGCCGGATGCCCAGCTATCCCTGAGCGATCCCCTCATTTGCGATGGCAGCATGCTTTGGGTGCGCAATGAAACGGATCTGAGCGCGCTGATCAGCCCGATTGTAAATACCTCCGTGGACTTTGGAGATGGTACGGTGAGCAACTTTGCGGGCTCGTTTGATTCGGTTTCTCACAGTTATCCGGTGAGTGGTTTTTACACCGTCCGGATGATCATTGACAATGCCGGCGGTTGTTCGGATACCGTTAGCGCTGTTGTTGCCGTCGGAGAAATTCCCACGGGAAATTATGCCATCACCCCGGCTGCAGGATGTGGTCCGGTTACGGTCACCGTAACCCTGAGTGGGGTGTTTGCGGATTCGGCTTTCGTGAATTTTGGGAATGGAACTACCCTGTATGCAGACAGCAGTGTAGATTATACGTATATGTCACCCGGCATTTATGTGCCAAGTCTTTTCCTGCAGAACAATACCGGATGCAGTGCTATAATCGCCAATGGAGATCCGGTCACGGTGGGCTATGCGCCCGAAGCGCTGCTGAGCGTACCGGACAATAGCAATTGCGATGGAGAGAGTTTCACGCTGATTAACCTGAGCGTGGATACGGTCAGCAATCCGGCGATCAACGCTATTGATTTTCTATCGCTTTACGTGGATGGCGGTTTGGTAGCCTCCGGGTCAACGATAGGTTCTGTTTTGTATACTCCTTTTGCTCCCGGCGAATACACGGTTGCGCTGGTGGCCAGCAATGACCTGGGTTGCACGGACACGGCGTTTGCCCAGATTACCACCGCCGGAATTCCGGTTGCCGCTTACAACCTGACCGATGCCACCGGCTGTGTTCCGGTAACGGCGGGTGTTGAGGTATTTAGTTTGCTGGCTGATTCGGCCTGGGTTGACTTCGGCGACGGCACTACGGCTTTCACCGCCGGCAGCACGACCCATACCTATTCGATGCCCGGCGTTTATTTCCCACGCCTGGTGCTCCGCGACAGCACGGGTTGCAACAATATAATCGCCAATGGAGATCCGGTGACGGTGGGTTATGCACCCGAAGCGCTGCTGAGCATTCCGGACAATAGCAATTGCGATGGAGAGAGTTTCACGCTGATTAACCTGAGCGTGGATACGGTGAGCAATCCGGCGATCAACGCTATTGATCAGTTGTCTTTGTTTGTCAACGGCACCCTGATCGCTTCCGGGCCGCCGATCAATACGGTGCTTCACACACCTTCAGCGCCCGGTGCTTATGTGGTTACGCTGGTGGCCAGCAGCGATTTGGGTTGTGTGGATACGGCAATGGCCTCTATGACTTCTGTTGGCCTTCCCACGGGCAATTACAGCCTGCGCGACGCGACGGGCTGCGCCCCGCTGGATGTGACGCTGGAGCTGACGGGCTTGACGGCAGATTCAGCCTGGCTTGATTTCGGCGATGGCAACAGCATGCTGGTAACCGGAACAGTGAACTATACCTATGCGGTACCTGGCATTT
>JANNSM010000421.1:0-3074 GCA_031402635.1 Bacteroidota bacterium
AGATCCAACTCGCCCTGTTCGGTGACCGGAATAACCCGCAACACCGCCCCGCTTGCCTGGCAGGCCATCTGCCAGGGAACGATATTGGCGTGGTGCTCCATTTCGCTGATGAGCACCTCATCACCCGGACTAAGCCAGGTTTTTGCCAAACCGGAAGCCACCAGGTTGATGCCTTCGGTGGTGCCCCTGGTAAAGTTGATCAGTTCAGGCTCCGGGCAACCGATAAATTCGGCAGTGATGCGGCGAGCGTTTTCATAGGCTTCTGTTGCCCGTGCAGCCAACTGATGCGCTCCACGGTGAATATTGCTGTTGTATTGCGAATAATATTCGCTGATTTCATCAATAACCACTTGTGGTTTCTGGGATGTGGCGGCATTGTCGAGGTAAGTCAGCGGCTTTCCGGAAGGAAAAACAGTTTCCAGAATGGGAAAAGCTGCGCGAAACGCCAACGGTTCAAATGCTGTAGAGGGTTTTGTTTTGACAGATGCTCTCATAAGACTAAGAGTTCAAACAGTAGACACAGCCGTTTGGTTGAGCCTGGCGGCAATGCGGTGGGATAGATACTCGCGGAGTCCATCATCCGGCAATTCCAACAGGATTTCAGCCGCAAAAGCCTGGAGCAGCATCGTCTTGGCCTCTGGCGCAGGAATGCCCCGGGCCATCAGGTAAAACAAAGATTCGGGATCCAGTTGGCCAGATGTAGCACCATGGCTGCAACGGACATCATCGGCAAAGATTTCCAGTTGAGGTTTGGTGTTTATGGTGGCGTTTTGCGATAATAACAGGTTTTTATTGCTCTGGTACGCGTTGGTTTTTTGTGCATTGGGTTGCACATAAATCACGCCGTTGAACACGGCGGTACCCCCACCGTCAGCGATGCCTTTGTACAACTGGTTGCTGCGGCACTGGGGATGGGCATGGTCAACCAACAGGTGGTTATCCACCAGGTCCTGATCCTGGGCCAGGTACAGACCATCCAGATCGCATTCGGCATTTTCGCCGGCAAAACGCACCCGCAGATCATTGCGGATCAACTGGCCGCCAAGGCAAAAGGTGCGTGCAGTGAAATGACTGTCGCGGTCCTGGCGAACCTCCGTGGTATTGATAATCTGGTAATCCCCGGCACTTTCCTGAACAACATCCAGTGATACCCGCGCGCCTCGTTCCACAAAGATTTCCGACACCGGAAAAGAGCGGTAAACCGCGCCAATGTTGTGACCATCCCCATGAAAGTGGACTACGCGAACCGAACTGCCGGCTTCCGCCACAAGGAGATGACGGGGAAACATCACTTCTTCATGGGTTAGGGCATCGGCGAGATCCAGGATAAGAATCGGATGGGTAACTACCGCGCCCTGTCTAACATGGATCCACGCGCCATCCCGGTAAAGCGCCGTGTTGAGCATAGCAAAGGCAGACCATCCCGGATGGTGCAGCCCATCAAACCACGAGGCAACTTCATCCGGATTGCTCCGGACGGTTTCGGACAGTGACCCGATGGTGAACGCGCCCTGGTCTATAATCTTCGATGCCCCGGCGTCAAATCGTCCATTGACAAAGACCAGTCGGTTTGCTATGAAGTCCGGAAGAAAGGAAGAAGCACTAACCGCCATATTTGTTTCGCGGGCTGCACGGGCAGGTATCAGCGGATTACGGGTAAGATTCCCAACCGGAGTGTATTTCCAGGCTTCGTCTTTACGGCCTGGAAAACCCTGCCTTTCAAAGGATGCCATGGCCGCGCTGCGGCGCTCGTGATAAAAAGAGTCCCGCATTCCGTTCAAATGCTCTTCGAGCACCAGAAAGTGATCGCGGTAGCTTGACGTACCTGCTGCCGGAACCAATATGGGCGAATTTTGAAGATCAGGCATGGGTCAGGTTAGGGCTGCGTATTCTTCGCGGATCCACTCGTAACCGCGCGCTTCGAGTTGAAGGGCTAACTCGCGGGTGCCGGTTTTTACAATCCTGCCGTCAAACAGCACATGGACAAAATCGGGTACGATGTAGTCCAGCAGCCGCTGGTAGTGGGTGATAATCAGGAAACTATTTTCACCGTTGCGCAGGGTATTGACTCCCTTTGCAACGATTTTAAGCGCGTCAATATCCAAACCCGAGTCGGTTTCATCAAGAATGGCCAGTCTGGGCTGCAGCATCGCCATTTGAAAGATTTCATTGCGCTTTTTCTCTCCACCTGAAAAGCCTTCATTGAGGCTGCGGCTCATGAACTGCGGATCCATTTCGAGCAAGGCCATTTTCTCCTTCATCAGCACCAGAAATTCACGAGCATCGAGCGGATCAAGTCCCTGATGCTTGCGTTTTTCATTGGTTGCCGCTTTCATGAAATTGGCAACGCTGACCCCGGGAATTTCAACCGGATACTGAAACGCGAGAAAAAGTCCTTCGCGAGCTCGCTCATCCGGGTCCATCTCCAGCAAATCCTGACCATAAAACAGGACTTCTCCGGAGTTCACCAGATAGCCCTCGCGGCCAGCTAACGTGGAGGCAAGGGTGCTTTTGCCAGACCCGTTTGGACCCATAATGGCGTGCACCTCCCCCGGTCGAATCTCCAGGTTGAGATCTTTGAGAATGGCTTTCTCGTCAATGGAGACGGCCAGGTGTTGAATGGAAAGGGTTAAAGACATTGTATTTTTATATTAACCAACACTACCTTCAAGGCTGATTTCCAACAACTTTTGAGCTTCTGCTGCAAACTCCATCGGCAGTTGCCGGAAGATTTCCTTGCAGTACCCGTTTACGATCAGTTGAACAGCGGTTTCGTCGTCCAATCCGCGCTGGTTGCAGTAAAACAACATGTCTTCTCCGATCTTGGAAGTGGTGGCTTCGTGTTCTACAATACCGGTATTATTCTTTACCTCGATGTAAGGGAAAGTATGGGCCCCGCATTTATCGCCTAACAGCAAAGAATCACACTGTGAAAAGTTACGGGCGTTCTTAGCATTCTTGCTTACACTTACCAGGCCCCTGTAGCTATTATTGCTGACGCCTGCGGAAATACCTTTGGATACGATGCGGCTCTTGGTGTTTTTGCCAATGTGCATCATCTTGGTTCCGGTATC
>JANNSM010000422.1:0-9863 GCA_031402635.1 Bacteroidota bacterium
GGGAGCGGGGGCGGTAAAGGAAGATTATCGAAGCAGGGAATTCCCGCATCTTCGCCATCCGTTAAATTTTAAATTAACTATTTTTTTTATCTTTTATCTCCGTTAAATTTAACCTTCAACATTTTTATATGCCAGCCGCCAAAGGAACCAAAGAAAATCCCTGGGTTTTGAAAACACCGCCGCTTTCGTCTGAGTTTACCATGCACAAAGACGAGAAAGACGGTGTGGAAATTCTGGTCTGCACCGTTGGCAAAACCATTTTGCACTACGATTACCGTTGCCTGAAAGACCTCCAAGCCATGTTAAAAAAACACGGTGACTGGATGGAGTTGGGAAGTGCCGACGAGCAGAAGCCGGCAAAAGAGGGCACGGTGGAAGCCTGGGGTCGCTCGGAAAAAAATCCACTTGGGGGTTGGTATGGCCTCAAGAAAGGATTCCGGGGCCGTTTCGGAATGTATGTTCCGCCGCTGATGGAGGAGCTGGGGCTCGCTGAAGTGACCCACGATGCAAAAGGCAATAAAATGAAAGCGAGGTAAGCGCACCTTCTGCCTGACTTCACGCCACTGTACGACGGTGCTACTTTCTCTATCTTCGCCTCCCAAACCGGAGTTACCCATTTATTTCTGCGACTACCTGCGATGACCCCCCATGTTTTCCCGCGAGAGCCGATACTATTACCGGAAACTTATCCGGCTGGCCATACCGGTCAGCCTGGGGCAGGTGGGGCATATGATCACCAATGTGACCGATACGGTCATGGTGGGACAGTTGGGCACTATACAATTGGCCGGGGTTACGCTGGCCAATAACGTTTTTATTTTTCTGTTCATTTTCGGTCTCGGGCTCAGTGGCGGTTTAACCCCGCTGGTGGGCAAAGCCTTTGGCGAAAAAAACATGGAGAAATGCCGCAATCTTATGCAGCAGGGGTTGCTGTTCAATCTCGTAGCAGGGTTGGTTTTTACCGTACTCAATCTGGGCATGGTCTTTTTCATGCCGTACATGGGCCAGGAAGAAGGCGTGGTTCGCGAGGCCATCCCTTTTTTCAATTACCTCGCCTGGTCGCTGCTACCGGTGATGGGCTTTTCGGGCTTCAAACAATTCCTTGAAGGCATGGGCATGACCATTCCGCCGATGATCATCAGTCTGGCTGGAAACCTGGTCAACGTGGCCCTGAACTACATTTTCATTTTTGGTCATCTGGGTGTTGAACCGATGGGTGCCCCGGGAGCCGGACTGGCCACGCTGATTGCCCGCTCCATGATGTTCATCAGCCTGGCCGCTTACGTTTACGCCAACAAAGGTCTGCGACCTTTCTACGATGGCTTTAGGCAATTCCGGCCCAACTGGCCTGTACTTAAAGAAATAGGTAAAATAGGATTGCCGGTTGGCTTGCAGTATTTCATGGAAGTGGCCGCATTTGCGGCAGGTGCCATTATGATGGGCTGGCTGGGTGCAATCCCGCTTTCGGCTCATCAGATTGCCATCAGTCTTGCCGCCATGACCTTTCTGGCCGCCAGTGGTTTGGGCACGGCCTCCACCATTATGGTGAGCAATATGCATGGACAACATCGCTATGTTGAATTGCGAAAAACCGGACATGCCGCATTTCGGTTGGTGCTGGTTTTTATGGCCATGACCGCCATAGCTTTTGCGCTGTTGCGCAACTGGCTTCCCGGTTGGTTTGTCAATGATCCGGAAGTGGCGGCCATCGCTGCCGGACTGCTCGTGATCGCGGCGCTTTTCCAACTCAGCGACGGCATGCAAATGGTGACCATCTCTACGCTGCGCGGCCTGTCGGACGTGAAGATCCCGATGTACATTGCCATGGTGGCTTACTGGGTCATTGCCCTTCCCTGCTCGTATTTATTCGCCTTTGTTCTGGATTACGGCCCACCAGGTATCTGGTACGGATACCTCACCGGCTTGACGGCGGCGGCAGTGGCCATGTATTTTCGCTTTGAAGTGCTGACGAAGCGATTGATCAGGAATCAGTCGCAGGCGGCTTCCGGCTGATGTAAACAGGACTACCAGACATTTATGGTTTAAGAGTCAAGGTGCTTTGTGATCCACATTCATCATTCTGGCTTCACTATTTTCGTGCATGCAGAACACCATCAGGGTCTGGGACAAGAATTTTGAACCGTTTATTTCGGATTTGGATATTCAGGAACGAGTCAGAACGATTGCTTCACAAATCAACCTGGAGTACGAAGGAAAGTGGCCGCTGTTCATTGTGATCCTGAACGGAGCATTCATGTTTGCCGCGGATTTGCTCAAACACGTGGCTATTCATTGCGAAATCAGTTTTGTAAAACTCAGCAGTTACGAGGGCACACAATCAACCGGAAACATGCGAACCTTGCTGGGTCTTAAGGAGGATCCGGAAGGACGCAACCTGATCGTGATCGAGGATATTGTGGACAGTGGATTGACCGTTCATCATATTGTGCAGGAGCTTCGCGAAAAAAAACCGGAGAGCATTCGGGTTGCCTCGTTGCTGGTAAAACCTGATTCGCTTAAGGTTCCCTTGCACATTGACTATATCGGCTTTAATGTGCCCGATGTTTTTCTGCTTGGCTACGGCCTTGACTACAATGGTCGCGGACGGAATTTGAGGGATATTTACAAGGTATCTTCGATTTGATCTTATTATGAATTTTCGCTTTCTTATCCTGGCATTGTTGTTCCTGACTGCTGTGATTCAAGCTCAGCAACCTTACCAGGCCGTTGACATGGAGGAGGTCGGCAAGCGCTTCAGCGGTCCTTCGGGCCGAATGGCTTATGAACAACTCTCATCCCGGATGACACGCGGTGAGGTACTCAACGAGCAGGATTACCGCAATCTATATTACGGTTCGGCTTTTCAGGAAGGCCACGAAACACGGGATCAGGTCAATGCCCGCGACCTGGCTACCATGCTGGCCCCTGGAAAAACCGGCGTGCTGGTAGCCCGCTGCGACAGCATTCTGGCGATTCGCCCGGTTGACCTGGCCGGAAACTATTTCAAGGGTCTTGGGTTGTTTCTGCAGGATACGATGAGCCTGGAAGCAACGAGCTACCGGGCCCATTATGCCATGCTGGTGGAGGCTATTTTATCAACCGGCAACGGCGCGGGTTGCGGCTCGGCTTTTCAGGTATTAGGCGAACAAGATGCGCTGGAAACGATGCGATTTCTGGGTATTCCCGGCTTTACCGGAGAAGTGCGCGAAGAAAACTGCCAGGTATTCCGCATCCGGGCTTCGCCGATTTATAATGCGCGCCGGATTTACTTTGATATGACCCATGCTGCACCTGCCTTTGAGCTGCAAACACAGGATAGCGGGGGCGGGAAAAAGCGCCGAGACTAAGACGCGTGCCGGTTTCGTCGTAATTTCGCCCTCTAATTAAAACAGCCAAGCTAATACGCTGATGCTCAATATTATACTTTTCGGCCCTCCGGGGTCCGGCAAAGGCACCCAGGCCGCGCGGGTAGCTGATAAATACAAACTTCTGCACTTGTCAACCGGCGATATGCTGCGCGAGGAACTGCGCCGCGAAAGCCCGCTCGGCAAAGAGGCTAAGCGCTTCATTGATGAAGGCCGTCTGGTACCGGATGAGGTCATCATCGGGATGATCAGCGACAAGATTGATGCTACTTCGTCCGCGGTAAAGGGGTATCTTTTTGACGGCTTTCCGCGCACGCAGGCACAGGCAGAGGCCTTGGATAATTTGCTTTCGCTCAAACACACCGGTATTTCCGTTGTGCTTGCGCTGGACGTTTCGGAGGAGGAAATCACCCGGCGCATTTTGGGGCGCGGGGAGAGTTCAGGGCGCACCGATGACCGCGATGAATCTATTATCCGCAACCGTTTTCAGGTTTACAAAAAGGAAACCGAGCCCGTTGCGAAACACTACATGGGGCAGGATAAATTTGTTCTGCTGCCCGGCGAAGGAGCGGTTGAAGAAATTTTTACCAGCCTTTGCGGGCAGGTTGACCGGTTAAACTGATTCCGGGGAAAGGGCATTTTGTCGGCGATACTGCCCGGGGTTGCTCCCCGGAGTGTATCCGTTGAATAGCGGCGACCCGGCCGCAGCGATCTGGTAAGCACCTGGTTGTTTAGCACAAAGCCCCTGACTGGCCATGCCGCCTGCCGGGTTAACCGGGCTCCGGTGGTTACTTTGCGACCTCAAGGGTCCCCGTTCATGGAACAGAATTTTATAGACTACGTCAAAATCTGTTGCCGATCCGGCAAGGGAGGCGCGGGCAGTGCACATTTCTACCGAAGCAAACTCAATCCGCGCGGAGGGCCTGACGGTGGCGATGGCGGGCGGGGCGGACACATCATCCTGCGCGGCAATCGTCAGCAATGGACCTTGCTGGCCCTTAAATACAAGCGCCACGTATTTGCCGGCGACGGCGTCAACGGATCGCGGAATACCTGTACCGGTGCAGAGGGCGAAGACATCGTCATTGATGTACCGCTGGGCACCGTGGCTCGTCCTGACGGAAGCACGGACATCCTGTGCGAAATCACGGAAGACGGGCAGGAAGTGGTACTCCTTCGCGGGGGGCGGGGGGGACAGGGCAATACACACTTCAAAAGTCCTACACACCAGGCACCGCGATACGCCCAGCCGGGCGAAGCGGGCACAGAAACGTGGGTCATTCTGGAACTGAAGGTGCTGGCTGATGTGGGGTTGGTGGGTTTTCCCAACGCGGGCAAATCTACCTTGCTTGCTTCGGTTACGGCCGCCAAACCCAAAATTGCGGACTACGCCTTCACAACCCTCGTGCCTAACCTGGGCATTGTGCCATACCGCGAACACTATTCGTTTGTGATGGCGGATATTCCCGGCATCATTGAGGGAGCCAGCGAAGGCCGCGGGCTGGGTCACCGCTTTCTCCGGCATATTGAGCGAAATGCGGTGCTCCTTTTTTTAGTTCCTGCTGACAGCCCCGATCACGTCCGCGAGTACACCATTTTGCTCGATGAACTCAAGGCGTTCAACAAGGAATTGCTCTACAAAGACCGGGTATTAGCCATTTCTAAGTCCGATCTGCTGGACGATGAACTTCAGGCCGCCATCAGCGCAGAGTTGCAGACAGCCCTTAAATCCGAAAAACCCAAGCCCACTGACGTGCTTTTCATCTCTGCGGTTACCGGCAAGGGACTTCCCCAGCTCAAAGACCTCTTGTGGAATATGCTGAACGCGCCAACTCCATGAGCAGCGCTTCTTCGAGCCCGCGCCTTCTTGACTTTGGCATCCTCTTTTTGCTCAGTGCCATTTGGGGCTCTGTTTTTATTCTCTACAAAGGATCACTTGAAGTGCTAAGCTGGCAACAGGTGGGGTTGCTCCGGGTTTTCATCGCCGGTTTTTGTTTGTCTCCGCTTGCCTTTCACTGGTTCCGGCGCGTACCGCGGAATAAATTTCCCGCAATAGCGGCCATTGGATTGCTGGGGAGCGGTATTCCTCCGTTTCTTTTTGCCCTGGCCCAAACCCGCCTGGATTCCGGGCTCACCGGCATTTTAAACGCCACTACGCCGGTGTTTGCCCTGCTGATGGGAATGGCTTTCTTCCGGTTAAACGTTGCCCCGGTAAAAATTGCGGGCATTTTACTGGGACTGGCCGGCGCCATCGTGATTATCGCTTCCGGCGCTACCGGATTTGGTGGAGACAGCGTTTACGGTCTTTTTGTGCTGCTGGCCACCACCTGCTACGGTGCTTCGATCAACCTGATAAAATCAAAGCTGCAAGACGTTCCGCCCGTTGGGATCACCGTTTTTTCGCTGTTGTTTATCGGCTTTCTGGCGGCATGCGCCTTGCCTTTCAGCGGAATTATTGACACCTGGTCGAATGCAGACGGCGCCTGGAGAGCTACCGGTATGGTGGCGATCATGGCCATTTTCGGCACCGCCATTTCCAGCATTTTTTACTTCATGCTGATCCAGCGAACAACCGTTGTTTTTGCTTCATCCATTACTTACCTGATCCCGGTGGTAGCCATTTCCTGGGGCTGGCTTGACGGGGAGCGGCTTCTCCCGGCGCATTTCGGGGGAATGGGACTCATTCTTGTGGCGGTTTGGCTGATCAGCCGGAAAGCCAGAAGCCCGAACTGAGGCCGGCCTTTGCTACAGTAATCTGGCTCCTGGATTTGCATGCCCATGGTGATAAGGTTTGTGTGCAACCCCGGTAGCCCGCTCCGTTAACCTTTGATCAGTACCTTTATGGGGTGATTTCCCGCAAGACCAAGTATGGCATAAATGCCCTGGTGTACCTCGCCAAATTGCCTGACAGAGAGCCTGTTACCATTGCTCAAATCGCAGAAAGCGAGCACATTCCCCAGAAGTTCCTTGAAAGTATTCTGCTCGACCTCAAAAAGGCCGGAATGCTGATGAGCAAGAAAGGACAGGGAGGCGGATATTTTTTGCACCGCGACCCCTCAGAGATCAATTTGCTGGATGTCATGCGGCTTTTTGACGGACCTATTGCGCTGCTCCCTTGTGTTTCGCACCTGCTTTATCAGCGCTGCGATGAATGTAAAGACGAAAACACCTGCGGCATCCGCAATGTGTTTATGGAGGTCCGCACCCAAACCGTGGAATTGCTCCGCGGGTCAACCCTGAAAGAAATCATGAACAGGGAAAAGCAACTTTCGCGCCGCAAAGTCCGGAAGAATTGATTTAGCGGGAAGTCTGTTGGTGCTTAAAAAATATGATGCAGCCTGCAATTCCGCGCAGATGAAGCGGCCTGGAATAGTTTTACATAACAAATTTTATCACTTTGTATAATGCTTCTTCATGGAAATCTATAATTTTATTTGTCTTGTTATCCTACTTAGTATGTATAGTATGGAGATAAAGTTGTAAATTGCGCCTCCTAACGACCTAATACCATGAAATACACGTTGACTTTTTCCGCATTGCTGATGATTTGCCTGAGTCTTTTTACCGGCTGCGAATCTCAGCCAGATTCTGTCTCAACGGAAGAAACCCAGGAAGTGCTGAAGGGAACCATCAATATTTCCGGGGCTTTTGCCCTTTACCCGCTGGCCGCTTTGTGGGTAGAGCAGTTCAACAAAGAGTATCCTGAAGTGCGTGTTAACCTTTCTGCGGGCGGGGCCGGCAAAGGTATGACCGACGTTCTGTCCGGTCTTGTGGATTTGGGAATAATTTCCCGCGAGATCGCTCAGGCCGAATTCGATCAGCGCGCTCAACCGATTCCCGTGGTCATGGATGCGGTTTTTCCCACAATCAATCCGGAAAATCCAGCCTATCAAAAGCTGCTTGCCCGCGGTCTTACCCAGGAAGAATTCAAGAAGATTTTCATTGACGGAAGTATTACCAGTTGGAATCAACTGGTGGGAACCGGCGGCCCCATCAAAGTATTTACCCGCTCGGACGCATCCGGTGCTGCCGATGTTTGGGCCGCCTTTGTTGGCGGTAAACAGGAAGATTTGAAGGGGGTCGGCATTTTCGGTGACCCCGGTTTGGCGGATGCTGTGCGCAAAGAGCCCGGGGGAATTGGATTCAACAATACCGTTTACCTGTATGATTTGAAAACCGACAAACCCTATCCTGGACTGAGCGTTTTGCCCATTGACCAAAACAAAAACGGAAAGATTGACCAGGAAGAGGATTTCTATTCATCCTATCGGTCGGTGCAATCGGCTGTAGCTGAAAATCGCTACCCCACTCCCCCTTCGCGCGATCTGTATTTCGTCAGTAAAGGCGAAGTCACCAATCCTGCCACCCGCGCTTTCCTGTATTGGGTTCTTACGAAAGGCCAGGAAGCCGTTCAGGGTGCCGGTTATGTGCCGATCAATCCTGTGAAATACCAAACCCAACTGGAGAAACTCGCACCATGAACTTCCTGCAGCTAAAAGAATGGCTGTTTGCCCGCAGTGCAACCCTTGTGTTGGGGTTGGTCATGCTGGTGCCGTTGTTTATCGGACTCGGATTGACCTTGCAAAGTCTTCCGATTCTGCAAAAAATTAGCATCAGTGAACTGATCTGGGGTATTGACTGGTCACCGATGAAAGGCCAGTTCGGTTTCCGGGCATTCATCATGGGCTCCATCTGGGTAACCGTTCTTTCGTTCCTGATTTCAGCGCCCATCTGCCTTTTCTCTGCACTCTACATCACCCAATACGGCTCACCGCGATTGTTGCGCTGGGTTCACCCGGTAACGGATATTCTGGCGGGTTTGCCTTCCGTTGTTTACGGTGTCTGGGGTATCCTGATGGTGGTTCCCGCTGTTGCTGCCCTGGGTAAATTCCTGCATATCGAAACATCCGGGTACAGTGTTCTGGCCGGTGCGCTGGTATTGAGTGTGATGACCATGCCCTTTGTACTTCACATGCTCATGGAGGCCTTTCGAAATACCCCTCCTGAATTGAAAGAAGTAGCCCTTTCGCTTGGAGCTTCCTATTGGAGTTCCGTGAAACTAGTAGTTCGTCAGGCTTTGCCGGCTGTTTTCTCAGCATACACGTTAGGCATTTCCAAAGCCTTTGGTGAAACCATAGCTGTTCTGATGGTTGCCGGCAACCAGGTTCAGGTGCCGACCCAACCTTTCATGTCCGGCTATCCACTTCCTGCATTGATTGCCAACAATTATGGCGAAATGATGTCCATACCGAGTTACAGTTCCGCGATGATGTTTGGAGCGCTGGTTTTGCTCGTTATCGTGATGGTGTTTAATGCCCTTGCCCGGTTTGTCATCCTAAAAACCTCCGCAAAATGAGCGCGCTCAGGAGGACGTTCAGGCGATTTGAAGAACGCATTGCGCTATTGGTTATGCGTTTTTCGTTTGTCCTGATTATTCTGTTTCTCGGGGCTATTCTGTCAACGGTGCTCGGCCGCGGTCTGCCATCCGTTACCTGGGAAATTATCAGCCAGCCACCCCAGGGTGGCTATCACTTTGGCGGAGGTGGGGGAATTCTCAACGCCATCATCGGCTCCATCTATCTGGCTTTAGGCGCTGTTGTCCTGGCTCTTGCCGTCAGTCTGCCAGTAGCCCTGCTGATGAATGTTCACCTGGTGCAGCATAAAAAATTACTGACCGGTGTGCGGTTTGTCCTCGACGTCCTTTGGGGTGTACCGTCTATTGTTTACGGCGCTTTTGCGTTCACCCTGATGATTTATTTCGGATTCCGCGCAAGCCTGATTGCCGGAATATTTACGGTTGGACTGTTGATCATGCCTATCATGATCCGAGCCATGGACGAGGCGCTTCAGGGTGTGCCGCGTGCTTTGATGGAAGCATCAACTGCCCTTGGTGCCACATGCACCCAAACAGCCTGGAAAGTTTTTATCCGGTCTGCCGCACCTGGTCTGATCACTGCCATTATGCTGGCATTCGGGCGGGGAATTGGCGATACTGCTTCGGTGCTGTTCACTGCCGGCTTCACGGATTACATTCCCACGGGGCTGGATCAACCTGTAGCGACCCTTCCCCTTGCCATCTTTTTTCAACTGGGTTCACCGGTACCGGAAGTCCGTGAGCGCGCTTACGCAACCGCGGTAATCCTCACCATTCTTATCCTGATCATCAGCTTGGTCAGTCGAAAACTCAGCCGGGTAAAATCATAACCTTATGGAAACGACAACCGTAGATATTTCCTGCGCAGTCAGCGTGCGCAACCTAAAGGTCAGGAGTGGACAAACCGAAATCCTCAAAGGGGTCAGTCTGGATATTCCCCGCAATGGAATCACCGTGCTGCTCGGACCATCCGGGTGTGGCAAGACCACCTTGCTCCGATCCATGAACAGGCTAACCGATCTGGACCCCGGATTGGAATTATCCGGTCAGATTCTGATTGATGGCGATGATGTGCTCTCCCGCCAGGGCGATATCACGCTTATCCGGCAAAAAATGGGTCTGTT
>JANNSM010000423.1:0-1974 GCA_031402635.1 Bacteroidota bacterium
CTCAACGCCTGGATTGACCAGGCTAGACCATTCCCGGGTTATGGTCTCCCCATCCGTTAGGTAAATGGCCACTTCCGTGATGCGGTCCTCTCCAAATCGGGAACCCGTGGTTTCAATATCAACAACGGCATACACGTCGGGCAAAAGTACCCATGCCCGGACTATTTCGAAAAATACTAGTCAACGCAGTGCATGTGGATAGAATCCTGCGCAGCAATCTGATTTTACCGACAGGCAGATGGTGGAGTGAAATGTTATATGACTATATTCCAACCCGTTTATGACAGGGGTATTTAGAAAAATTGCCGGGTTCCTGTATTCTGTTTGGGCATATTCCGTCTTCTTTGCCGTGCTCATGGCCGGGGCTGCTGGCTATGGGCTTATCGCCTTTTTCACGTCAAAAAAAGGCCGGGAAAGGAGATTGCTGCGGGTAAACAACTCTATTGCGTTGCTATGGGGTCTGCTGTGTGGAGTGCGGTTCAGCATGGAACGACCTCCCGATCTAGACCCTAAAGGAGTTTACGTTTTTACCCCAAACCATTCCTCCACGCTGGATATGCTGATCGGTTCCTATGCCTTTCGCCACGGCATGCGGTTTTTGGTAAAAAAGGAATTGCAGAAAATGCCCTTTCTGGGATTTATGTTTTCCCGAATTGGAATTTTCGTTGACCGGGGAAATCCCGAAAGCCGGAAAGCGAGCCGGGAAGTCCTTCGGGCCTGGGCTCAACGGGGTGTTTCTTTTTGCGTGTTTCCGGAGGGTACCAGGAACCGGACCGCTGAGCCGCTCGGGCAATTTTATGACGGAGCTTTTGATGCGGCAATTTCGGCAGGAATTCCTGTAGCGCCTATCGTTTTTTTGGGCACCCGGGAGTTGATGCCCATGCACGGCTGGATGTTGCGGCCAGGCAGGCTTAAAGCCATTTATTTACAACCGGTAAGTACAAAAGGGTTGGGACCTGAATCCGTCGGCGAACTCCGGGACAGGGTTTACCGGATGATGCACAATGCCATTATTCTCGCTGAGCCCGGATTCTCTGATCACAAACTGCTAGCCCCGGATGAACCTTTGTCTTTGCCGCCGCGACGCGGAATTACTTAGGAGTTTGCCGCCTGCCAGGGATTGTTCAATTTCACCGGATGACTTTACAATTTTGTGGTGCAGCCGGAACGGTTACCGGCAGTTGTCACCTGTTAACCCTGGATGATGGTTTTAAAATCCTGCTGGATTGCGGTCTCTACCAGGGGAGCGAAGACGAAATGACCACGTTTAATCGGGAATGGTTTTTTGAACCGGAATCCATCGGGGCACTTATTCTTTCGCATGCCCATATTGATCACAGTGGCCGTATTCCCAAGTTGGTCAAAGACGGATTTTCCGGCACGGTTTATTCCACCCCGGCTACCCGGGATTTGTGTTCCATCATGCTGCTGGATAGTGCGCAGATCCAGGTCAAAGATGCGGAGTACGACAACCGGCATCCCGAAAAGCGTGGCGGTTCCGGCGCCAAAGACCGGCACCGGGTTGAGCCGCTTTACACGCCGGAAGATGCGTCGCTCGCTATAGGGCAATTTGCCTCCTATCCGTACGAAAAGTGGTTTGGCATTCATCCTGATGTGGATGTATTGTTTAGGGATGCCGGGCATATCCTCGGTTCGGCATCCGTGACGCTGCGGATCCGCCGCGGAGCCATGAAAGACACCATGCTGGGTTTTTCCGGTGATATTGGTCGCCCGAAAAGACCCATTCTTCGTGACCCCAAGCCGATGCTGCCTTGTGATTATCTGATCTGTGAGTCAACCTACGGCGACAAGTTTCATGATTTTGCTCCCGACCAGGATGACAAGTTGCTGGCCCTGATCCTTCAAACCTGTGTAGAACAAAAAGGTAAACTGATCATCCCGGCATTCAGCGTTGGCCGGACTCAGGAATTGGTCTACACGATAGACCGCCTGGAAAACGAAGGCAAACTTCCC
>JANNSM010000424.1:0-1783 GCA_031402635.1 Bacteroidota bacterium
CCGGCCTCCGGCTACGATGCCATGCTGTCCGGCGTAGTCGAATTGCTGGAGCAAGCCCGGCGGACGTCTGCGCGGGCTGTAAACACGATCATGACAACCACCTATTGGGACGTTGGGCGGCGGATCGTGGAGTATGAACAAGGAGGTGAAGCCAGGGCCGAGTATGGTACTGCCCTCATCAAACGTGTGTCACAAGACCTGACGGCCAGATTCGGGCGGGGTTTCAGCCCGGTCAATGTCAGTCAGATGAGGAAGTTGTATCAATACTGGCCCCCGGAACGAATTTTTCAGACGCCGTCTGAAAAATTTGATGACAGCATCGCTGCGAAATTTCCACTTCCTTGGTCATGCTATGTCCAGCTAATGTCGGTGGAAAATCCGGAAGCGCGTACTTTCTATGAAGCCGAAGCTCTGCGTGGTGGCTGGAAAGTTCGCCAACTTGACCGCCAGGTTTCCACATCGTTTTACGAACGAACAGCCCTTTCCCGCAACAAGGCGGCAATGCTGAAAAAAGGTGAAAAACCTCTGTCGGCAGATGTCGTCACACCGGAAGAAGAGATCAAAGACCCGCTGGTGCTGGAATTTTTGGGATTGAAGGACGAGTATTCGGAAAATGACCTCGAAGAGGCGTTGATCCTGCATTTGGAAAGTTTTTTGCTGGAACTTGGGGGAGACTTCACCTTTGTGGGTCGGCAGCGGCGTCTGCGGATCGGTGATTCCTGGTATCGGGTTGATCTGCTGTTTTTCCATCGACGATTGCGCTGTCTGGTGGTGATCGACTTGAAACTGGGCAAATTTACTCATGCTGATGCCGGGCAGATGCACATGTATCTTAACTATGCCAGCGAGCATTGGACGCACCCGGAAGAAAACCCGCCGGTAGGGCTGATTATCTGCGCTCAGAAGGACAATGCCCTGGCTCACTACGCTCTGGAAAACCTGCCCAATAAGGTTTTGGCGGCTGAGTACAAGATGGTTTTACCTGACGAAAAAGCATTGGTGGCGGAGATAGACAAGACGCGCAGGGCTTTGGAAACACGACACCAGGGGAAAAATGAACTTTTCGGTATTTCAGAATAGTTCAAAGTAAGGCTCAATTGAAATGAACTACCGAAGAATCCTCGGCAGTTGCAACCGTCCGGAAATCACGGATAGTTGATATTTGCAATCAGCTATTGCAAAAAAAGCAACAACTCTTTACCCAAACATGCTGATAAAGGCCAAATCATGACCACCCCCATCCTGCCCCCATTAAAACCGCTACCCATCAAGGACCGCATCTCGGTAATCTACATCGAGAAGGGTAATCTTGATGTCATAGATGGTGCATTTGTCGTCGTTGACAAGACCGGTGTTCGCACCCATATCCCTATCGGTACGGTGGCCTGTCTGATGCTGGAACCGGGCACCCGTGTGTCACATTCGGCCGTTGTTCTTTCGGCGAGGGTGGGGTGCCTGCTGGTCTGGATCGGTGAGGCCGGGGTGAGGTTGTATGCTGCCGGTCAGCCAGGCGGGGCGCGTTCGGATCGACTTCTGTATCAAGCGAAGCTGGCGTTGGATGATTCAGCGAGATTGAAGGTTGTACGTAAGATGTATGCGCTCCGCTTCAAGGAGGAACCGCCCGAACGGCGCAGTGTCGAGCAGTTGCGCGGCATAGAGGGTGTACGGGTGCGCAAGATGTATGAACTGCTGGCTCGGCAATATGGGGTCGAATGGAAACACCGCAACTATGACCACGCCGAATGGGAGAGCGGTGATGTGCCCAACCGCTGCCTGTCATCGG
>JANNSM010000425.1:0-2948 GCA_031402635.1 Bacteroidota bacterium
GCATTTGCGGCGGCGGCCTCCGAATTTGACACGGCAGACTACGATCATATTTTGTTTTCTTACCACGGTCTCCCGCAGCGGCATATCCGCAAGGCGGATGCAGCGGGATTTTGCCGTTTCGGCGAATGTTGCCAGCAGATAGGTGTCCAGAACCGGCATTGTTACCGCGCCCAGTGCCTGGCAACTACCCGGGCTTTGGTGCGCGAACTGGGTCTGCCGGAAGGCCGTTATACCACCTGTTTTCAATCGAGGCTGGGGCGTGATCCCTGGATTCAGCCCTATACATCCAATGTGCTTAAAGACCTGGCCGGGCAGGGAGTTAAACGCCTGCTGGTGTTTTGTCCGGCATTTGTAGCCGATTGCATTGAAACCATTGATGAAATTGCCGTGGAATATGCTGAGGAATTCCGACATGCCGGTGGTGAATCGCTGACGCTGGTTGAAAGCCTGAACGACCGGGATAGCTGGGTTACCGGGCTTTGCGCCATTTTGGCGGAAAAACTCGGGGTGCCCGAACTTTCCAGTGTGTAAATCGAATGTAATCAGGGCCTGACCACGGCGTATCCACAAGTCCTGGCAGAGAAAAATCCGTTTTGACCTTCTTATTCCGCGTGCTTAACTTCGGGCGCCGCGCCAGTCAATAAGGTGATAAAACTCCCTGAGCGGCGAATGTCTTCCGATTTCTTAAAACTGATCAATACCTGACGAGGTTCCGCCGAATCAGATACCTCGACGCTTCGGGGCTGATCCCCACACCGTTAATCCTACACCGTTAATCCTACACCGCTAATCCCACACCGTTAATCCCACACCGTGCAGAAACATATTGATACGCTTCGAAAGAAAGTGGCTGAAGCCAACCTTGGCGGCGGCGAAAAGCGAATTGCCGCTCAACATGCCAAAGGAAAACTGACCGCCCGCGAGCGGCTTCATTTTCTGTTGGACGAGGGTACTTTCGAAGAAATCGGAACCCTGGTGCGCCACCGGAGTTATGATTTCGGGATGTTTGAAGACCGGCCCTATGGCGACGGAGTCATCACCGGTTATGGCAATATTGACGGACGTCTGGTTTACGTCTATTCTCAGGACTTCACCGTTTTCGGCGGTTCATTGTCCGAAACGCATGCCTCAAAAATTTGTCGGATCATGGACCTCGCCATGCGCAGCGGGGCCCCGGTGATCGGCCTGAATGATTCCGGTGGGGCGCGTATCCAGGAAGGAGTGAAGTCTCTGGGCGGCTACGCCGATATCTTCTATCGCAACACGCTGGCGTCTGGCGTGATCCCGCAGCTTTCGGCAATCATGGGGCCCTGTGCGGGCGGCGCGGTCTATTCGCCCGCCATTACCGACTTCATTTTAATGGTCGAAAACACTTCGTATATGTTTGTAACCGGTCCCAATGTGGTCAAAACGGTTACCCATGAAGAGGTCACTTCGGAAGAGCTCGGCGGTGCTTCCACCCACGGCTCCAAATCGGGCGTTTCCCATTTTTCGTGCGAAAACGAAATCGTTTGCCTGCAAAACTTGCGCAAACTGGTAGGTTATATGCCCCAGAACTGCGAAGAAACTGCACCGGGGCAGCCTTATACGCCCGGCGTTGAAGAGCGACCTGAACTGGACACCATCGTTCCCGATAACCCCAACCAGCCCTATGACATTCGGGATGTCATCAGCGGGATCACGGACACGGACAGTTTCATGGAGGTCCACAAGGACTTTGCCGAAAACATCGTGGTCGGTTTTGCCCGGGTGGCCGGTCGCAGTATCGGGATTGTAGCCAACCAGCCTGCCTACCTGGCTGGTGTGCTGGATATCAACGCTTCCACCAAAGGCGCCCGTTTTGTGCGCTTCTGCGATTCTTTCAATGTCCCGCTGCTCGTGCTGGAAGACGTACCGGGATTTCTTCCCGGAACGGATCAGGAATGGAATGGTATCATCACCAACGGCGCCAAATTGCTCTACGCTTTTTCCGAAGCAACCGTACCTCGTATTACGGTGATTACCCGTAAATCATACGGCGGAGCCTATTGTGTGATGAACTCAAAGCATATCGGCGCCGATCTCAACTTTGCCTGGCCCACCGCAGAAATTGCGGTGATGGGCCCAAAGGGTGCAGCCGAGATCATTTTCCGCAAGGAGATTTCCGAATCCGCAGATCCGGTAGCCAGGCTGGATGAAAAAGTAGCCGAGTACACCGAGACCTTTGCGCATCCTTATCGCGCAACTTCGCTTGGTTTTATTGACGAAGTGATTGAGCCGCGCCACACCCGTTCCCGCGTGATCAGCGCCTTTCGTATGCTGGAAAATAAAGTTGCTGTGCTTCCGCGAAAAAAGCACGGCAATATCCCACTTTAACCTGTTTCCTAAAACGGTCATTAAAACCGATCAATGGCTAAGGCAAAGGCTCTCATCGGCCCTGTAGAATTTGATTTTTTGACCCGCTACCTGAACAACCCTTCGCCGGTGGGTCACGAATCTGAGGGCCAGAAAATCTGGCTGGATTACGTTCGTTCATACTGCGATACTTACTCGGTGGATGCCTATGGCTCTGTGGCCTGTGTGATCAATCCGACCGCTAAATTCAAGGTGGTCATTGAAGCACACGCCGACGAGATTTCGTGGGCGGTGCATTACATCACCAAAGAAGGGTTCATCTATCCGATGCGCATCGGCGGATCGGACTACCAGATTGCCCCTTCAAAGCGGGTTAACATTCACACCCGCCATGGCATTCGCAAGGCCATCTTTGGCTGGCCGGCTATCCACACTAGGCACCTGAAAGAAGAAGCCCCTAATTTGCAGAATATCTTCCTGGATGTAGGAGCCTCCAGTCCGGAGGAGGTTGCTGAACTGGGTATTCGGATTGGCGACCCGATCACGTATGAGGATGAGTTTACGGTACTCAATGAAAAATATTGTGTAGTCCGCGCCATCGACAAACGGCTTGG
>JANNSM010000426.1:0-6287 GCA_031402635.1 Bacteroidota bacterium
GCGTGGCCCTGCACAGCGGCCGCAACCGGATCGTCCGGCGCATGTTTGAATTTTTAGGATATGAAGTCATCAAGCTTGACCGGGTGGTTTATGCCGGTCTGACAAAAAAAGACCTTCCGCGGGGCAAATGGCGCCTCCTCAGCCCGGAAGAAGTGCGGGTGTTAAAACATTTCCGTCCTGCATTGGGCTCGAAGAAGCCGCCCGGGAAACGATAAGCCGCGCAGGGTTTCAGGAAGTCCTTTGCTTGTTTCCGCTAAAGCCAGGATTTTACAATCCTTGCCGGATGGCCGGGGTTTGATGTAACTTGACGTTGATTTCCTCCACCGATATTTTTACTATGATGCCCCGTTTTTTTCGCTTCGCCTTACCGGCCATTTTTGCCGGACTGGCCGCTTTTACAATTTGGCAACAGAAAAATCCGGATTCAACGGGGAACCTGCAGGTATCTGAGGTTGGCCCAGGTTCCGGTGCGGACAGCCCGGACCCCGATCTTGTCGAAAAAAAACACGCACCATCCGACTATTTCTTCACGGCGCGAAGCTGGCCTGATGGGGTGTTTTCGCTGGAGGCCTATTCCAAAGGCCTCGAGCAGGCCCGCGAGGATTACCGCAACCTGAAATCAACAGCGACCATGCGTGGGGGCGGAGCTTCCTGGCAGCTCGAAGGGCCGACCAATATCGGTGGCCGGATCAACACTATCGCGGTGAATCCCGTTGATCATAACATCATTTATGTTGGGTGTGCCGCGGGAGGCATTTTTAAAACCACTGACGGCGGCACAACGTGGACCCCCATTTTCGATGATCAATTATTTCTTCCTATCGGCGATATCGAAATTGACCCTTCCAACCCGGATGTGATTTACGCCGGCACCGGCGATGTCAACGTCAGCGGTTATCCTTTTATCGGTGACGGCCTGTACAAAAGCACCGATGCCGGCATGACCTGGACGCATTTGGGCCTCACCGAAACCCGGATCATTTCGCGGGTGCGCGTGCACCCGATGGATCCCAACCTGATTTACGTCGGTGCAATGGGTCTTCCCTTTGAAAAAGACAGCAACCGGGGGTTATACAAAAGCGAAGATGGCGGAGTTACCTGGTCCCAGATTCTGTACATCTCCGATTCAACCGGAGTATGCGATTTTCTGATTGATGAAACTAATCCTGATCAGGTTTGGGCAGCCGGATGGGATCGTCTTCGAAACAATTTTTATTCTATTGTTTACGGACCCGGGGCAACCATAAGACGCACTACGGACGGCGGAGACTCCTGGACCACCTTGGGCGGCGGACTGCCTGTCGGCTATCAATGCCGGATCGGGTTGGATCAGGAACCGGGCAATCCCAATCATATCCTTGCCCAGGTTATTGGAACGGATTTTGAGTCCGAAGGGATTTACGAAAGTGTTAACGGGGGAAATACCTGGGTGCCCTATGATGTTTCGTTCCTGAGCGGTAGCTCGGCAATGGGGGGCTTTGGCTGGTATTTTGCCAAGGTACGTTTCAATCCGTTTGCTCCCGGCCAGGTTTGGGTTTGCGGTGTCAACCTATGGCGCACCATCAACCAGGGTGCTTCATGGATCAACACCACCGTGTTAGGTGACGTTCATGCCGACAAGCATGATCTGGTATTTCTTAGCGAAACCGAGGCGCTGCTAGCCACCGATGGCGGACTTTACCGAACCATCAACGGGGGCGTTTCCTGGTCGGACGCAGACAATATTCCCAATACCCAGTTTTACCATGTCCAGATCAATCCCCACCTGACCGGCGAGTACTGGGGTGGAGCCCAGGACAACGGCACGGTTCGGGGCAGCAGTGCTGCGCCTGATTTCTGGCAGCGCGCTTTTGGCGGCGACGGGTTTCACACGGAGTTTAATCCGCAGGACGAGAACATCCGGCTGGTAGAAACACAGAACGGCGACATCTGGTATTCTGCAGACGGCGGTATTGAGTATGATTGGCTGTCTGCTTCCCTGCCGTTTGACGACCGCCGCAGTTGGGATATGCCTTACATCCTGTCGCCGCATGACCCTTCGCGGATTTATGCCGGGACCTACCGGATGCACCGGGCGGAGGGTCCTTCGCCCTGGTTTACGCCGATCAGCGAAGACCTGACCCGTGGACCATTAACAGAACCGCGCTTTCACGTGCTCAGTGCTATTCGCGAGAGCTATGTCACCGAAGGGCTTCTCTATACCGGATCTTCCGATGGACGCATCAACCGGAGCGATGACGGTGCCTTTTCCTGGGATTTGATCGGAACAGGCCTGCCCAACCGCTACATCACCGATGTTGAATGTTCGTTCCAAAACAGCGATGTACTTTTTATCACACAGAGTGGATACAAAGACAACGATTTTACCCCGATGATCCATTACAGTACAGACCGCGGAAATACATGGACCCCAATTGCAGGTGATTTGCCCCAATTGGGCATCAACCGGCTGGAAGTTTACCCCGGCAATGATTCCATGCTATTTCTTGCCAACGATGGAGGCATTTATTTCACCACCAACCTCGGCGCGGACTGGAACCGCCTGGGAACCGGAATGCCTGTGGTCAATGTCTATGACCTCAGACTGGATACCCGACTGGGCAAACTGGTCGCCGGCACACACGCCAGGTCCATGATGAGTATTGAGTTGGCTGACCTTATTCCGAGTCAGCTTAAACCGGAGCTGAGCGATGATGCGGTAGTCTGTTCGGGTGAGCCGGTGCTGTTGGAAGCCGATGGCGCACTGCTTTATTCCTGGAGTCCTTCAACAGGGCTGAGTTGCACGGACTGCCCCAACCCGCTGGCCGCACCATCTTCAACCACCACTTATACCGTGACTTTCTCAGATGGTCTTGGTCATGAAGAAACCCGAAACGTGACGGTTAACATCAGTGAAGCTCCTCCAATTCCCGTCATTAGCGCCTCAACGGATACGCTTTTTGCCGGGGGAACGTCAGGCGTTTTTCAATGGTATGTTGACGGCTTGCCCATTGCCGGAGCGACGTCGTCTTTTTATGTTCCCTCTATAGCCGGCAGCTATGCCGTACAAGTCACCGATCCGGGAGGTTGTTCTTCCACCTCGGCGGAGTTGATCTGGATGCCCGTCGGGCTGGAACCCACCTGGGCGAAGACCTGGATCTATGGTCCCAACCCGCTCACCGATATGCTGGTGTTACAATTGCCTCCGCTCAACGGCCATTCAACCTACCGTGTGCGGTGTTATGATGCCCAAGGCAATTTGCTGAGGGAAGTCAGGGCTTCGGGTGGCACGGCGCGGGAGTCAATCGCGGCCTGGGCTCCCGGATTGTATTACCTTCGGGTAGATGCTCAGGGTATTTCGCGCACCGTCAAACTGGTCAAGATGTAGCCTTGCGGTTGCCGCTAATGTGCTCTTTTTGCTTTTTCTGGGCAGTTGCGGAAGCCAACCGCTCGGTGAAGATTGGCCAACCCATAAAATTGCTGTCGGGGCAGGACCGGAAGACCTGCTGTTGGATACCTTTTCAGGACCGCCGCGCCTGTTGGTTTCCTGTGATGCCCGCCGAAAGAATGAGCCTCCGGCCGCCGGCATTTGGGCCTTGGACCTGACGACTAAAACCGCAAAAGAATTGCCCCGGATCGGGGAACCGGAATACCTGATTTTTCATCCGCATGGCATTGATTTGCGGGAGCCGGGACCGCAGCCGCGTTCTGGTGTGAGTTCTGATGCTCCGCAGGGCTCCGATGCAAGTTCTACTAGGCTGCTGTCAGATGCGGGAAATACTTTCGCGCCAGATTCTACCGGCGATGGCAATTCAGCAGAGGTTGCCGGCTTAGCCCGACCGGTTTTGTATGTCATCAGCCACGATGACGACCGGAACATTCATTCTGTTTTGGCATACCTGGTTTTTCCCGATCACCTGGAGTATTTGCGCTCCTGGACAGATCCTTTGCTGAATTCACCGAATGCAGTTTGTGCTCTGGCTGACGGTTCGCTGCTGGTCACGAATGACTCTGGCAAACGGGGCAATTCACTGGAAGCGTTGTTGAAACGCAAAAAATCAACAGTGGTGGCCTGGAGCGCCAAAACGGGTCGTTGGGGGGTGGCGGCGGGTGAGCTGGCCTATGCCAATGGAATTACCTCGCGCGGGGAGGGGGTTTATGTGGCTACCACGAGGCAAAACCGCATTTTTCAATACCAATGGGACGGCGAAAAACTATTTGGCCAGCGCGAATTGGCCACCGTTCACGGCGCCGACAATCTCCGTTGGGATGAAGACGACTTGCTTGTAGCGGGACACCCCAATATTTTGGCCTTTGTTCGCCACGCCTCATCCGCCAAGCGGAAATCACCAGTTCAGGTTTGGCCTGTAAAACCAACGGTTGCCGGCGAAGGGGCAGAAAGCAATTCATTTGGTGCTCAACCAATAAACCATCCGGCCGTCCTGATCTATGCCACGGACGGAAAACCCATCAGCGCCGCCGCCACGGCATTGACTTATCAGGGAAAATTGTACCTCAGCCAGGTTTTCGACTCCTTTGTGCTGGAGGTCCTACTGCCGGAAGAGTAATCAATTTCGCTATTTTTGTGACATTGAAAATATGCCTGATTTAGTCCGGTAGTTTAACATTCAAGGCTATTATTGTTCTATAAAATTTGTATTTGTGACATGGTAAATTAGCCCAATGTTGAAATTGGTTTTTAAATGTTTTTTACAAACATTGAGATTTTATTTAATGGGTTTAAATTTATGCTCAAATATAAACTACAGCTAATCAAATTGTTAGAAAATTTATCAAAATTATTTATCGAAAGTTTGGATTGATTTTGAAAAAGTGAGAGTTTGTAGGGCAACTGCCCAAATAGCAGATTAAATTAACTGCTAAATCAGACTCCGGCTATTTAAGGCATTACGGTTGGTTAAGACCTCATTTGAGCATTTTGTGATACAATCAGTTAGAAATTATCATTCTTTCACCAACTTACCTTCATAAAACAAAACAACTGAATTCATGCACCCAACACCATTACCCAAGGCTTTTTGGCGATGTCAGCAGATTTTCCTGTTAGCTATTGCCCTGGTCACTGCTCCGGGGCTGTTCGCCCAAAGCAGTAGCGACCTGATTCCGCCTACATTCGCCGGCATTCCTTCCAATGTTTCCGTTAGTTGCGGAGCCATACCGCCGGTTCCTGTAGTATGCGATGACGTACTCAGCGGCTATGCCACTTCAATTTATTATGAGAACGGCATCAAAGACCCCCACTTTGCCCTTGGGGCACCGAATGGCACGTATGCAGAATTCTATGACCCCGAAGATAAAATTGAGTTCAATTTTGGAAGAAAGCTTCCCGCAGGCACCGAAGTTTGCGTGACCTGGAAGCGCAGAAATTACACCGCCACAACCCCTGACCCGATTAATGCAAAGGCTTATATCTGGGAGATTGAGGAAGGGGCTTACTATCAAACACAAGTACTTGTTACATCGAGTTCAACCAGCTCGGTTACCCAGTGCTTTGTTTTGACGTATGACTGCGATCAGGTAAAAATCAAGAACAATGGCGATGCTTCGGATTTCGAAGTTGATGCTATCCGGTATTCCATTCCCGATTGCAAGGATGGAGAGATCATCGTCAGTGATAACTGCGATGCAACACCCACGGTGACTTTCAACGAAGTGACTGGTACTTGTTCCGGGGGAAGTTATGCGGTTACACGCACATGGACTGCTACGGATGATGCCGGCAACTCCACTTCAGCAACGCAGGTCATTACCGTGATTGACAACGAACCCCCGGTACTCAGCGGGGCTCCCGCCGATCTTTCAGCAAATTGTGGAGCTATTCCTGCTGCAGATGTGCTCACCGCCATTGACGGTTGCGGTGGACAGGTTTGCACTGTTCAGGGATACAATGCGGGCAGCTACCGACGCGGATTGTGGTTGCCGATTGCCGGTCTGGACAATGACTATACCTGGCAAGGAGGCTTCGGAAACTTTGAAGTATTCGATGACGGTACTGCTCATCTGACCGGAACCGCACTGAACAAATCCAACCCGTCTTGTGGATGGGAAGTAGATGTCTGGTTTAGCGGTGCTTACAATTGGACGGAATGGTCCGCTTTAGGCCGCACCTACAAGCCCGGTCCCGGAACGACCGGAACCATTTACCAAACCTGGACTTATTATTCAGTAGATGGCACCCGTTCTAAACTCACGGGTACCGGATGTTTTGACGGCGATGTTTTGAACCTGACCAACAAGCCCAGTGATTTGAGCATGGGCCTACAGATTGGAGTTGGAGCGAATGACAA
>JANNSM010000427.1:0-1924 GCA_031402635.1 Bacteroidota bacterium
CCGTGAAACAGCCGTTAGCATCGAGATTAACTCAGACCCGGCGACCGTCTGGGCACTTCTGACTAATGCTCCAGACTATCCACGATGGAATTCAACCGTGACATCCATTGAAGGGAATATTGCACCAGGCGAGAAGATCAAATTAAAATCCACCCTTGACGCCAAGAGGACTTTTAAATTGAAGGTCAAAGAATTTGAACCGGAAAAGAGGTTAGTCTGGGGTGATGGGCAGGGCACTCGTATTTACACCATTGCCAATAATAACAATGGGTCCATTACTTTTTCCATGTCTGAAAAAATAGGGGGATTTATGTTTCCCATGTACGCCAAAATGATTCCTTCTTTTGATGAATCCTTTACAAATTTTGCCAAAGACCTGAAAAGAGAATCGGAAAAGCGAATGAAAGCGAAATGACCGGTTGTCTTGTTCGTCTAAGGATTTCCCAATTTCAACAACACGGCGAGCCTGGCATCAAGGAAATAGTATGGCATTAATTCTTCCGGTAAATAACATTGCGCCTCGCTTTGGCGAAAATTGTTACCTGGCGCCCAACGCCACCGTGGTTGGCGATGTGATTATGGGCCGCGATTGCAGTGTCTGGTTTCAAGCTGTTGTTCGCGGTGATGTACATTTTATCCGAATGGGTGATGCGGTGAATGTTCAGGACGGCGCCGTTATCCACTGCACCTACCAGAAAGCGCCAACCAATATTGGCAACCGGGTCAGCATTGGTCACCGGGCCATCGTGCACGGTTGCACCCTTCACGACGACGTACTGGTTGGCATGGGAGCTATTGTCATGGACCATGCCGTCGTTCACGCCGGTGCACTCATCGCCGCTGGAGCGGTTGTACTGGAAAACACGGTGGTTGAAGAAGGGGCCATTTATGCAGGTATTCCTGCGCGTAAGGTCAAGCAACTGGATCCGGCAACCTTTCGCGATCAAAACCAGCGGATCGCGGGCAATTATATTCGCTATGCCAATTGGTTTCGCGGGGCCGGCAGTTGATTTATTCGATTTTCATAAAATGGCATAAACCCGGTAAATGAATCTGCAATACCTCCGCGAGTTGATCAATATTGATTCCCCGAGTGGATTCACGGATAACGCTGCGCAGTTTTGTGCCGAAATACTGCGCGGTTATGGGTGGGAGCCCCAGTTTACCAGAAAGGGAGCCGTGGTTTGTTCATTGGGCGAAAATCCTATACTGGCTATTGCCGCCCATTTGGACACACTTGGTGCGATTGTATCCGGAATTTTGCCCTCAGGCCACTTGAGTATTTCTACGTTGGGGAGCCTTTCCCTCAATATGGCAGAAGGTGAATACTGCCGAATACGAACCCTAGATGGGCGCATCTATGAAGGCACGCTTCTGCTGCGCAACCCATCCGCCCATGTTAACCGCGAACTCGGCAAGGCCGAGCGAAACATTGATACCGTTTATGTCCGAATAGATGAGTCCGTTCAAAAGAAGGAAGATACGGAAGCACTGGGCATCCGGATTGGTGACATTGTTTGTATGGATCCCCGTTATCGCGAACTGCCCGGCGGCTACATCAAGTCGCGTTTTCTTGACAATAAGGCCGGTTGTTTTGTGCTCTTTGAACTTGCCCGGCAAATTGCGGAATCGGGACAGCATCCTCCGGTTTCCTTGTATTTTTCAAACTACGAGGAAGTTGGACACGGCGGTTCCGGAGGTTATCCCGACTCTGTTCAGGAACTGCTGGTCATTGATATGGGTGTTGTAGGCGATCAGGTTGCGGGTGAAGAGCAAGCCTGTTCCATCTGTGCCAAAGACAGCAGCGGGCCCTATGATTATGAGTTTAGAAAGAAACTGGTAGCGCTTGCGGAAGCTGCGGGTATTCCGTTTCGATTGGACATTTACCCGTTTTACGGGTCAGACGGTTCGGCTGCATTGCGCG
>JANNSM010000428.1:0-6108 GCA_031402635.1 Bacteroidota bacterium
CACGGAAAAGGTTCTTTGCTGGGTCGAATGCCCGGTGACGACTGGCAGCAGTTTGCCAACCTGCGACTGATGTACGCTTACATGTTTACGCATCCGGGAACCAAACTATTGTTTATGGGCGGTGAATTCGGTCAGCGCTCGGAGTGGAACCACGATGCCGAACTCGATTGGCAGGTTCTGCAGACCGCAAGTCACAGCGGCATCCTCAATCTGGTCAGGGATCTCAATGCGATCTACCGAAATAACCGCGCTCTGCACCGCTACAATTTTCAGCCGGAAGGTTTTCAATGGGTTGACACCCAGGACTACCAGAATTCGGTGCTGAGTTGGTTGCGGCGCTCTGATAATCCCGCCGAAAGCCTTCTCGTGATTGGCAATTTCACACCCCGCGTCCTGGCGGATTACGCCGTCGGTGTTCCGCAGACCGGCGAATGGCAGGTGATTTTGAATTCCGATGAAGAAAAATACTGGGGAAGCGGTGTCAGCACGGGGAACAGCATTCACGCGGAGTCCAAGCCCCGCCACGGTCAGCCGGCCTCCCTCAGACTGAATCTGCCCCCGCTTGCCCTGGTGGTTCTGCGGCCCGGGAAAAGCTGATGCTCCTTCGACCTTAAACAGGAAATTGAGCAGATGCTGCAGGATGCTCTTATTCTGCCGTCAATTTCTCAATTCCGTTACTGTTTAATCCATACTATAATTTCCACCGTATGATTCGTCTCCTGCGTTTGCCCTTGCCGGGCATCATGCTGTCCTGGCTGCTCGTGCTGGCTTTCGGCGCCGCCTCCCAGAAACCGGAGCCGGTCACCCGGATTGACCCGCCCCATTGGTGGGTTGGCTTGGGTGACGGATCACTGCAATTGCTGGTTTACGGCCCGGGGATTGCCGCCTGGCAACCTTCGCTAAATTACCCGGGTGTTCGGCTGATTCGGGCTCAGCAAACGGAAAATCCGGATTATTTATTCCTTGACCTGATTCTGGAGCCGGGCGTTCAGCCCGGAATGCTGAAGCTGCAATTCACCCAGAATAAAAAATCCTATGTTCGGTCTTATGAACTGCGGGCAAGAAACGGCTGGCAACCGGCAGGTCTGGGTCCTGACGATTTCATTTACCTGATTATGCCCGACCGGTTTGCCAATGGCAATCCGGCAAATGATCAGATTATCGGGATGAATGATACATCGCTCAACCGATCCAACGATTATTTGCGCCACGGGGGTGACCTGGCCGGGCTGATGAAGCGCTTGGATTACCTGGCGGATCTGGGGATTACCGCGATATGGCTTAATCCGGTCATTGAAAACGACCAGCCGGAAGCTTCTTACCACGGCTATGCCGCAACTGATCTTTACCGTATTGATCCGCGGTTTGGCACCCACCAGGAGTACCTTGAATTCACTGCTGCCTGCCGGAGCCGGGGTATAAAGGTTGTCATGGACATCATCCACAACCACTGGGGCGACCGGCACCCGCTCTACGTAAACCCCGTCTCCCGCGAGTGGATACACCACTGGGACGAGTTCACCAAGACCACCTACAAGGACTTCACCCTGATGGATCCTTATGCTTCCGAGGCAGACCGCAAACAAATGACCGATGGCTGGTTTGATACCCATATGCCGGACCTCAATCAGCGCGATCCGCTGTTGGCCCGCTACCTGATCCAGAACAACCTCTGGTGGATTGAAGAAGCCGGCACGGATGCTTTTCGAATGGATACCTGGGCCTATTCAGACCAGGATTTTTTGGAGACCTGGTCCGCTGCGATCCACAGTGCGTATCCCACGTTCGGACTTTTTGCGGAAACATGGGTACACGGCGGTGTAGTACAGGCTTACTACCATGGCAATACCATTCTGGACAAGCAATTTCAGCCGTTCATGCCCGGTCTTACAGACTTTCAATCCTACTATGCCATCAACGAAGCCCTGACCAAGCCCATGGGTTGGACCGAAGGGGTTTCGAGGCTTTACCTGACGCTGGCCAAGGATTTTGTTTACCGCGATGCTTCGCTTAACGTCGTCTTTCTTGACAATCACGACCTGAGCCGCTTTTACGGGGTCGTCGGGCGCAATAACGACAAGTTTCGCGCCGGCATAGACTGGCTAACCACAGTAAGGGGCATTCCCATGCTCTACTACGGAACGGAAATTCTCATGGGAGAACTGGCTGATGGTCATGGGGGCTCGGTTCGAAAGGACTTTCCCGGTGGCTGGGCCGGTGATCCGTTTGATAAATTCACCGCACAGGGTCGTTCCGCCGAAGAAAACGAAGCTTACAATTATGTCCGGTCAATGATCCGATGGCGCAAATCCAACCCGGTGCTGCACACCGGCAAGTTGACGCAGTTTGTCCCTGTTGACGGGGTTTATGTTTTTTTCCGCTACAATGAACAAAAAACGGTCATGATTGTTTTGAACTGTTCGGACCGAAATCGCAATCTGGATATGAGCCGTTTTGAAGAGCGAACCGGGGGTTTTCGTTTAGGCAGACATCCCGTAACTGGTAAAACTGCTGATCTGGGGCTTGACCTTTCCCTTCGACCATACGAATCCCTGGTTCTTGAACTGGAGCTTTAACCTGCCGTCTGTGCGGGTTATCTTCCTGAGTTGATCTTTTACCTGAATCTGAGACCTGTTTTATTGCGTATACGCAATGGCTAATCCCCGCTAGTGAACTACATCTGTATCCACGGCCATTTTTACCAGCCACCTCGCGAGAATCCCTGGTTAGAAACCATTGAGTGGCAGGAAGATCCGTATCCATTTCACGACTGGAATGAGCGCATCACCTCAGAGTGTTACGGCCCAAACGCCTGGTCGCGAATTTTAGACGACGATGGCCGTATTGCCGAGATTGTCAATAATTACAGCCGGATCAGCTTCAACTTCGGACCAACGCTGTTGAGTTGGATGGAAGAAAACGCGCCGGCTGTTTACCAGCGTGTCCTGGACGGTGACCGGCACAGTATTGCTCGGTTTGGCGGGCATGGGTCAGCTATTGCCCAGGCTTATAACCATCTGATTATGCCCCTGGCCAATGCGCGCATCAAGCGTCTGCAGGTCGAATGGGGCATTCGCGATTTCCAGCGCCGGTTCGGCCGGGACCCGCTGGGGATGTGGCTACCGGAAGCAGCCATTGACCGGGAAACCCTGGAGGTGCTTGCTGCCAACGGCATTCGGTTTACGGTGCTTTCGCCACGGCAGGCCAAAAGCGTGCGCAAATTTGGCGACAGTGTATGGCGTGACGTCAGTGGCCTTACGGTTGATCCGCGAAGGCCGTACCGCTGTCTGCTGAGTGGCGGGCGGTACATTGACCTGTTTTTTTATGACGGAGGCCTTGCCCAGGATGTGGCTTTCAAAGGCCTTCTCGACGATGGAACCCAGTTTGCCGCTGCCCTTTTAAACAGTTTTGGCACCGAAAACGGGGGTTCAAGATTGGTACACGTTGCAACAGATGGCGAATCCTATGGCCATCATCATAAATACGGGGACATGGCCCTGGCTTATGCCCTGGACCGCATTGAGAGCACAAAGAACGTACAGCTCACCAATTATGCCGAATATCTTGCGCTGCATCCGCCGACCGAAGAGGTTGAAATAGTACCTCGCAGTTCCTGGAGCTGTATTCACGGCATTGAGCGCTGGCGTTCGGATTGCGGTTGCCGTGACGGTAGCGGCGGGCCGGAGTACACCCTCGCCTGGCGAAAACCGCTCCGGGAAGCCCTGGATACCCTCTCGGATCAGTTGCATACCTCGTGGGAACAAATGTCGCCGGCCTATTTCCTTCATCCGGAAACCGCTGCTCGCGATTACCTGGACCTGATCCACGACCGAAGCCAAACTAATGTTGACCGGTTTTTTGCCCATCACCAAACCCGGCAACTTTCTAACGAAGAAACAACAACGGCTATTCGGCTGCTCGAAATGCTGCGGCAGGGGATGCTGATGTACACCAGTTGCGGCTGGTTTTTTGATGATATCGCCAGGGTTGAGCCGGTGCAGATCCTCCGCTATGCCAACCGGGCCATCCAAATTGCCGAACGCGAATGCGGGCTGCAACTAGAAGAAGCCTTTGTGACCAAACTCCGCGAAGCGCCGGCCAATCACCCGGATTACGCCAATGGAGCCGAGGTTTACGAAAAACTGGTTGCTCCGGCCAGGCTGACACTCTCCCGGGTGGGGATGCACTACGCGGTTTACTCACTTTTTGAAGAGTTCCCTGAACAACTTGATATCTGCAATTACACGGCGATCAGCGAGCGCTATGAGCGCTTCGATTCGGGATTGCAAAGACTTGCACTGGGCCGCACCAGAGTGCGTTCACGGATCACCCGTTCGGACAAGTATTTTTCGTTTGCCGTCATCTACCTGGGCCAGCATCAAATCATTGGCCAATTTGACTCCGACCTGGAACCGGAGGCTTTTGAGGCCATGTTTGAATCCATCCGCGACGCATTTATGATGAGCCGCACCGCAGAAGTGTTAGGGATTATGCAGCGGTATTTTACGGGTTCCAGTTTTTCATTCTGGAATCTTTTCCGCGATGAGCAGCGAAAAGTGCTCAACAAAATTGTCGCCGCCGATCTGGAGCAGGCAGAAAATGCCTACCGCGAAATCTTCGACCGGAACTACAACATTATGAATGTTCTGAAGTCGGCGGACATGCATATTCCGGATGTGTTTTCCCGCAATCTTGAAGTGGTGATCAACACTGAAATCCGAAAAGCTTTTGAAAACGGTCCGCTAAATCCGCGCAAGCTGGAGAAGCTGGACGTTCAGGCGCGCAAATGGTCTGTTCCTTTAGACAAAAGACTCATTGCATTCGCCGCGGGCAAACGCCTGCTGAGCGCTCTGGAAGAATTGCCCCTGGTTGCCGAGCCCGTTCAGCACCTTGACCGGGTGAACCGCGTCTTCAAAGTGCTCCTCGATCTGGAAATCTATCCCGATCAGTGGCAGTTACAAAACGAATACTACCAGCTCTCCCGGACTAAAACACCGGACGGTACGCCGATGTCCGAAGAATTGCTTGTAGAGTGGGAACGACTCGGGGAATTCCTTGGAGTGCGTGCACCGATCCGGAAGGAACAAGTACCAGGGCAGCCCGGGCACTCCGAGTTATCCTCCGGAAACGGAACTTCTTCCGGTCTAAAAACAACTCTGGCACCTTCACCGGGAAATTCCGCCGGCAAAGCCACAGAGGCTGGGAATCCGGAAGCTGCCAAATCCTGGGATCAACATTCTCCGTCGGTTCCCGTGGCAAAATCCGGCACCTCCAAAACCTGAATAACCGGTTATGGCCCGCGTCCGCGTCCCCGCCCGATCTAACGGTGCGAGCCCGGTTTCCCGCCGCAAAAAACGGTCAAAACGCCGATGGACCGCGTATGCCTGGGTGCTCCTCCTGCTGATTCCCTCCGTCATTTTTGCCGGGCGTTGGTGGCTAAGCCAGGCCACCTGGATTTACCCTTCGCTTGGGGTGACCATTCCGCGTGGATACGGCGCTGTGGGCATTGACGTCTCCCGTTGGAATGGCCGTATTCATTGGCCTGACGTGCGCAGCGGAAGCGTCAGACCCGCTTTCGTCTGGATCAAAGCCACCGAAGGACTGAAACTGAACGACCCCCAATATTCGCGGAACCGAAAAGGAGCAAGTGAAGCCGGCCTGGTTTCAGGAGCCTACCATTACTTCCATCCCTCGCTTGATCCGCTTAGGCAGGCTCAACACTGCTGGAAATCAGCCGATCTTTCGCCTGGAGATCTCCCGCCCGTGCTGGATCTGGAAATTGACGGTGGGCTAAGCGATCCGGACCTGGTGCGCAGTGTGCAGGTCTGGCTGGATGAGATGTCGCGTCTGTGTCAATGCCATCCCGTTATTTACACCAACCGGCATTTTTACAAGCGGGTCTTGCGCGAAAACTTTCCCGACTATACGATCTGGATCGCCGCTTATGACGAGAGCAGCCTGCCGCTAATACAGGAGGATGCCCGCATTCTTTTTTGGCAATTCGCCCAAACCGGAAGGGTTAACGGCATCCGGGAGGCCACTGACCTCAACGTCTTTGCCGGCGATACCGCGGCTTTACAAACCTGGTTGAACTCGTCCTGGGCGGCA
>JANNSM010000429.1:0-20226 GCA_031402635.1 Bacteroidota bacterium
CGGAGAAAAGTATAAAACTCATCGCGGGGAATATCGTAATCGAGGGCAACTGCCGACGAAGGATTTTCAACTAGTTTGGAATCAAAAACCTGCCACTCCAGCACCGTATCTTTCAATACGGTGGTTAGGTCGCCAGCATCCACTTCACGCATATGGAAGCGCATGTTCATCTCGTAAACTTTCGCGCCTACGGCATTGTTCCAGCGCACCTGATAGTCCGCCAGGGAGGCAAAAGAAATGGTGGTGCTCAGGGTGGGAGTTGGAGTTGGGCGAATCACGGCAAAATCATCAATTACGCTTGTTTCAGCCGTGACCAGGATACCAAGAGCCGGGTCTTCCGCAATAACACGGTATGTTCTGTCCGGGTTGAGGTTGCCGACATAGCGATAGAGCAGGTTGGGTACATTGGCGAAGGTGCCGGTGTTTTTGGGGCGACCGAGCGTATCACCGTTGACCAGCAACATGGTTGTGCTGCTCACCAGGTTGCCGTTGTTGTATTCTTCCATTCGAACCGACAAACCGCTGCCATAATAAATTTCAGCGGGGTCCTGTGCAAGCACCAGCGCACTTTCTCCCTCCCGGAGAAAAGCACGGTTTATGCGCACAAAATGGGTGTCTTCAGCAATGTCCAGCAGGCCAAACATGACCGGAGTTTCAACAAACGGAGCATTGAGGTCCAGATCGGTTGAGCAACCGGCCGTGGCCAGTACCAGGGTCAAAAGGGTACACCCCAGAATAGCACTTGATTTCATCATGCCGGGCGAAATTACCCTTTTCCCGTCACGGGCTGCAATTCTTTCCCGTCACTGCCCTGTCAGGAATTCAATTTGCCGCTCAGGGGCAGTCCGCTGAGCCGGGTACGGAAGGCGGACGGGCAAAACCGAGGTTGCGCGTGATGGCCCCACAGGCCAGCGAGTCCAGGGTGGCCGGAGTGAGCCTGAGCTGCCTGACCCGGGTTATCCGACGGCTGGAAAAAATGCCCAGGCCATTGCTGAGATTGGAATACACGGTTGTTATGAACAGCCCGGAAATACCCAGACTGGCCTGGTTATTCAGGTACAACCGGTAAACATCCGGGCCGCTTGCGGAAATCAGCAAATCCAATTGGAGGAAACGCCTGGTTCCCGGAAGAGAAGGTGGGAGTGTGCTTCGCAAACCGGTATAAAATAAGATGTTCTGTACTTCAGCCTGCATTACCTCAAATCCCTGGGTTTCGAGGCGGACTTTATTGCGGAAAAGCGGGTACCTGATCTGCCTTCGCTGCCAGAACGAACCGTCGAATTCTTCAAAAAAAAGCTCAAAAAAACCGTCGTAGAGCTGGCCGCCGGCGGCACTGACCCATTGAATCGTGTATCGACCCGTATCGGAATAGTCAATCTCCGTGGCCGGATTTCCCGGATAATAAACCGGAAAAGATTTGACCAGCGCAGTTTCGGCCCGGAATTCACCTTCCCGGTTTACAAGCGAAATAGCCAGGTTATAGGTCGCGTCTGCCAGTAATCCCGCATCAAACCGGTAGAGAACATTGGGGCTGTCAGCAAACAGGCCGGTTTCTTTGGTCTGGTCCAGGGTGTCGCCGATCACCCGTTGCAGCGTCCAGGTTCTGCCCTCGACTGCACCGATGGATTCGGTAACCAGAAGGCTGACGCCGTCTTCCGGGTAGTAGATTTTATCAGGGTCGGCTGCTGCGGTAATACCGCTCTGTCCTTCAGCCTGAAAGCTCCGCTGCAGGCGAACGTAATGAATGCTGTCTGCTGCGTCGAGCAAACACCAAACCACTGGTGTTTCCACCTCCGGGCCGTACAAATCAATACTGTTGTCGCAGGACGACAACACTAACCCTGCCAGAAGAACAAGCAGGGTTCGCATGCATCAATGACCCATGGCGCTATGGTCCAGCTTGACATTGGCCACAATGCCGAGCGAATCAACCTCCGCTGTGCCTGCGGGAGGCGGTACCTTAAAAATGAAGGCCGGGCAATGCTTTTCGTCGCGCCAGGTGCTTTCACCTTCTACGATACGGAGAATACGGTTCTTTGGAAGTCCGTTAATCTTCTGGGTCTTGCCGGTTTTGGGCCAGAAGATTTCAATCGAAGCAATCGTGTCGGCTTTGCCCAGCCCGATTTCCTCCTGAATACTGCTGCCGCCGAAGCTCGGTCCGGTGGAGATGTGGCGATGGATTTCGCGGGTGCTGCCGTCAGCCATGCCGACAACCAGCTTGATGCGGCATCCGATACCATCCCGGTTGCTTTCCTTGCCCTGCATTCTCAAGGTAACCCAGTTGTTTCCAAAGCCGGGATTTTCAAAAAGGGCATTCTGGAAGAAATCCGTTTCGAGTGCTCCGCCGATGTTTTCATAAACATCCTGGTCGCCGTCGTTGTCCATGTCTGCGAAGACCACGGCATGACCTTTTTGCAGATGGCCAAACCCGCCGTCAAGCGTGACATCCCTGAATTTTTTACCTTCCTGGTTCAGGAACATGCGGTTGGCAAACAGCGCGGAAAGGGCGGGGTTGCCGACGCCGACAAAGAAGTCCAACCAACCGTCATTGTTCAAATCTCCATAGTTACTGCCCATAGACATCAGGGCCTTATTCATACCCAACGATTCGGTGCGGTCTTCAAAGGTGCCGTCACCCTTGTTCCAGTATATTTTGGAGGTTTCTGCTTCAATCACCCCCCGGGTCAATTCCGACGAAACCGCATGGTTCATTTCAGGGGTATTGGAGAAACTCAACACACACAAATCCAGCCGTCCGTCGTTGTCGTAATCGAACCACCAGGTGGGGAAACAGTCAATGGGCTTGCTGACTCCGGCTTGTTCGGTCACATCTTCAAACGAGATTTTACCACCGCGCTTGGTGGTGTTGTGCAGGAGGAAATTTTCGCCGTGGTAATTCGAAAGGTACAAATCCGCGAAACCATCGTTGTCGTAGTCCCCGGCGTTTACCCCTTTGATGTAACCGATTTTGTCTGCACCGGCTGCCTTGGCAACATTGGTAAACGTGCCGTTGCCATTGTTGTGGTAGAGTTCGCAGGGATTGCGTTTGGTGAATTTTGACGATTCATTCCCGATAAAAACATCCGTCCAGCCATCGTTGTCAAAGTCGTTCCAGGTCGCGGTTTGCGTGGGGTAGAAACTCAGAATGCCGGCTTCCTTGGTCACATCAAGGAAAGTGCCGTCACCGTTATTCCGGAGCAGGGAATTCGGGACGTGTCCAAAGCGGTTCCACCAGCCTCCGCGGAGGACGAAAATATCGCGGTCTCCGTCGTTGTCATAATCAACATGGGTTGCATTCAAACCGCCCGGCAACCCTTTCAATCCGGCGGCATCAGTCACTTCGCGGTAACCGCCCTGACCGTCGGCAAAGAACAAACGGGCCTGTTCGGTCAAACCAAAACCGGAGGTGAAAATATCCAGGTAGCCGTCGCCGTTGAAGTCGTCAATGTTTGCAGCCCCTGAAGTGCTGAAACAGTCCACGCCTAAATCACCCGCGATGTTGCGAAACCTGGGAAAATCGGAGTTTGGATTCCGCGTCATTTTTTCGACCGGAATCAACCATTTGGAAGGAACGCCGGCCGGGTATTCTCCCAGCGTAATGTAGGCTACGTTGAGCAGGTATTGGGCATGGTCATGGCCCGGGGATTCATTTAGAATACGGGTGTAAACTTCAATGGCTTTTCTAGAACCTTCCTGGCTTTTGTGAACCGCGTTATCGGTGAACGGAAGGATACAAGATTCCGAGTTATGGTTGGTCAGGCAGTTTTGAAGTTCACCGAGCCGGAAGTAGCAGATGCCGAGTTGTTCCAGATTGGGAATCCGATGTTCGCCTTTGTAATTGTTCGCATCAATCCGGTTAACGGCAGCTTCCGAGATTTCGATAGCCATGTCCACCTTTCCGGTGTTCAGGGCCTGAACGGAACGCTGGAAATCCCAGTAAAGGTGTTCCTCAAAATCTTCCGGCGGTTTTTGAGAATTGAGGTATTCAAGTTGTGCGGCGTTGGCATAGAAATTCCGATGGTCCTGGAATTCTTTCCTTTTGAAATCTATCAACGCAAGCATGCCTTCCGTATGGGAAAGACCTTCCGGATAATCCATGATCACAAACTGTTCTACGGTTGTTTTCTCCTTGTAATAACGGAATCCTAAAAATGCCCCCGCTCCAAGGACAAGAACAACAATAAGAAGGATTAATTTTTTCATCGTTTTGATTTGCAGAAGACGATTCTAATCAACTGCGAAAATACGACGTCAAACCCTCAATTTCCAAAAAAAAATTACCTCTGGCGGCTATTTGGTATAAGCCCGAACTGCTGGCAACCCGAAAGAGGTCGCGGACCTCCAAATTGCCTACTTTTGGTCGTTTACAAGCACCGGATCAACCGAACTAAATGTCAATTTAACGCGATGTCAGCAGCCAAACCCGGGGATTACAAACGCATCACCACTCACGTGCTTCAGGAAATGAAGGACAATGGTGAAAAAATCTCCATGTTAACCGCGTATGATTTTTCGCTGGCGCGGATCCTCGATGAGGCAGGGATAGACATTCTGCTGGTAGGTGATTCGGCCTCCAATGTGATGGCGGGTCACGAAACCACCCTGCCGATCACCCTTGACCAGATGATTTACCACGCTTCATCCGTGGTGCGTGCCATTCAGCGCACTCTGGTGGTGGTGGACCTCCCTTTCGGAACTTACCAGAGCAACCCGATGAAAGCGCTGGAGTCTTCGATCAGGATTATGAAAGAAGCCGGAGCCCATGCCGTTAAACTCGAAGGGGGCCGGGAAGTGGGCAAAGCCATTCGGAAAATTCTTGAAGCCGGAATTCCGGTGATGGGGCACCTGGGGCTCACGCCGCAAAGCATCTATAAATTCGGCACTTACGCGGTCAGAGCCCGGGAAGAAGCCGAAGCGGAGCGTCTGATGGAAGACGCGTTATTGCTGGAGAAACTCGGCTGTTTTGCCCTCGTGCTTGAAAAAATTCCCGCAGGGCTTGGGGCCGATGTGGCCAAATCGCTTCGGATTCCCGTGATTGGGATCGGGGCGGGGGGAGGCGTTGATGGACAGGTGCTGGTGGTTCACGACATGCTCGGCCTCACCAAAGAATTCAATCCGCGGTTTTTGAGGCGTTACCTCAACCTTTTTGAAGACATCCGCAACGCGGTTGACCATTATATCAAAGACGTCAAGGCGACCGACTTTCCCAATGAACAAGAACAGTATTGAAGCCAGGTCTAAGGGTTATCGCGCCTGAAGCCGACCCTTCCGCCGAATGAATAGCTTTGCCGCGAAAAAATTCTCCGATGAAAAATGTTTCGGTCGTTGGCGCAGGAACAATGGGCAACGGGATTGCCCACGTTTTTGCGATGAATGGTTTTGATGTCCGGCTCGTGGACGTGGATGCGGCTGCGCTGGAGCGGGCACTGGCCACTGTTTCAAAGAACCTGGACAGGATGGTGGCCCGCGAAAAGATTACGGAAAAACAAAAGGCCGAAACCCTGGCTCGCCTGATTACGGCAACGGATTTGGATGCGAGCGTCGGGGATGCCGACCTGGTTGTGGAAGCGGCCTCTGAACACATTGAACTCAAACTGGACATCTTTCGCAGGCTGGATGAAGCTGCCCCGCCACGAACTATCCTGGCGAGCAATACATCGAGCATCAGCATTACCCGGATTGCGGCGGCTACAAAGCGGCCTGGCCAGGTGATTGGCATGCACTTTATGAACCCGGTGCCGGTAATGAAACTGGTGGAAGTGATTCGAGGCTATGCCACAACAGATGCCGTAACGGCAACGGTTATGGAACTCTCCCGGCAATTGGGCAAGGAGCCGGTTGAAGTCAATGATTTTCCAGGTTTTATCGCTAACCGGATTCTCATGCCCATGATCAATGAAGCCATCATCAGCCTGCAGGAAGGGGTAGCCGGGGTTACCGAAATTGACACCGTAATGAAGCTGGGCATGGCCCATCCGATGGGCCCGCTGCAACTCGCTGACTTTGTCGGCCTGGATGTCTGTCTTTCCATCCTTCGGGTGCTTAACGACGGTATGGGGAACCCCAAATACGCTCCAAGTCCGCTGCTGGTCAATATGGTTACTGCTGGCAGACTGGGGGTAAAAACCGGAGAGGGTTTTTACGATTACTCAGGCCAGACCGGGGAACTGCGCCCTTCGCCGGTATTTTCCCGTTGAATACTTTGTTTATCAGCGGATTGAATGATAGTTTTAGGTAACTTTCCGCGGTACGGGCACTAAATTGCTTTGGAATTTTTTTGCAGATTCTGTTCGAGTGCTCTCTAAGTTCTGTTCTAAATGACCAGCTTTCTTATCTTTGAATGGAATCCATTTTACCGGAATTGAATTCTGACAACCCCGGATACTCCACCCAGAAGAAAACCAGAAGACAACCAGAAGAAGCCATCTTATGAAACAATCCATTACGCTATTACTTTCGGTCCTCTTGATTTTTACCGGGTTAAAGGCTCAGGTAATTCTCGAGGAGAATTTTAATGCTGATCTCGGTGGCTGGGTAGAATCGGGCGGGGGAGGACTCGGCTGGTTCTCCGGCATTGATATCGATTTTTGGGGAGGGTCCAGCAGCATTGACGGAACCAACATGGCCTTCATTGACGATGATGCCAACGGTTACGGTTCTCCGGCCTTCATTTCCACCCTGACCAGCCCCGTGCTGGACCTGAGCCCGTTCACGGTCGTAAACTTGGAATTTGACTACAACTTCTTTGTTTCCTGTGGAACGGAAACATTCACCATAGAGGCTTTTGACGGGAGTTCCTGGACCCAGATTTTTTTCCTGAACTCCAGCGATTGTGGTTTCTGGGGTTGCGATTTCGCCACAGGATCCTATCCCCACGCCGACATTAGTCTGACCCCGTACATTAACCCGGCCTTTCAACTGCGCATGTCCTATGACGACGCCGGATGCTGGGGGTTTTGGATTGCCGTGGATAATATGCTGATTTTCCAGCCGCCACCGGCGGACGTCGGAGTATCGGAGATTCTTTCTCCCCTAACTGGTTGCAGTCTTAGTGCTGCAGAGGTGCTGAATGTTTCGGTCAGCAATACCGGAACCCTTCCCCAGTCAGGATTTGACATGTTTTTCTCCGTTGATGGCCTGATCAGCGGCCCGGAAGTATTTACCGGAACCATTAACCCCGGCGAAACACTTCCCTTTGCATTTGCCACACCGGCCGACCTTAGTGGTGCCGGTTTCCACGAGATCTTCGCCTGGACTTCTCTGGCCGGTGACGGATTCCCGAGCAACGACAGTTCCTCCACCAGTGTGGAGAGTTTTGCCAGTGTCAGTGCACCTTACCTCGAAACTTTTGACGGCGGTTTCTTCACGCCCTCCGGCTGGTTTAACGATTTTCTTGACGGTGGTTTTGAAGACTGGTACTTCAACAGCGGTCCGCTATTTGTCTTTGGCACCGGTCCGGATGCAGATCATACCTCCGGTTTCGGAATATATTCTTACGTCAGTGATTTCGGCGATCAGGAAGGCGTGGAATTGAGCAGCCCCTGCGTGGATGTCAGCGGACTCTTTTCGCCATACTTGTCATTCTGGTACCACAGCCATGATGCCAACGAAGGATTTTTCCCGGACTTCGTGAATGAACTCCACATTGATATCCAATCCGGTGGCACCTGGTTCCTGGATGTAATTCCGCCGATTGGTACCGAACTTTTTGAATGGCAGGAAAAGGAAATCAGCCTCGCCGGTTATGGTCCTAACCTGCGGGTTCGTTTCCGGGCCAACACCCAGAATGGCTGGTTTGAGCACTTTATAGCCATTGATGACTTCCGGATCTTTGACAAAGCCCCGGTTGATGTCGGGGTCGTGGAAATTACCAGTCCGGTTTCCGCATGCGGACTTTCAACAACCGAGACCATTTCGGTAGATGTTAAAAACCTCGGTACGTTGGACCAGAGCGGTTTTGACGTAAATTACCGGGTTGACGGAGGCGCCGTGGTGTCTCAGCCTTTCCCGGGTACCCTTGTGGCCGGTGTAACATTCCCGTTCACCTTTACCGCAACAGCTGACTTCAGCAGCCCGATTACCCATACTATCGAAGCCTGGACCAGTCTGGTTGGCGATTTGGCTCCTTATAACGATTCTCTAAGCGCCAATGTGGATAATGTACCACAAGTCAATACTTTCCCCTACCAGCAAGATTTTGAATCCGGTTCCGGGGGCTGGACGTTCGTAAACCAGGCATCGAGCACTTGGGAATTGGGCAGTCCTGCCGGTCCTGTGATCAACACACCACCGCCAAGCACCCCTTCCAGCCTCAATAGTTGGACGACCAACCTCGATGACGTTTACAACAACAACGAGGAGGGTTATATTTTGAGCCCCTGCTTCGACTTCAGTTCTCTGCTGGCCCCGGAAATCTACCTGGATATCTGGTGGGATTGTGAGAGTTTCTGGGATGGCTCCCATATCCAGTTTACCCTGGACAACGGGCTGACCTGGAATGCTGTGGGTTCGTTCTTTACCACTACAGGGGAGAACTGGTACAACAACAGTTTCCTGATTGCCATGGATTGGACCGGTTTTCAGGAAGGTTGGTCGAAAGACCCAGCAACAGGACTTGGAAGCGGTGGCTGGGTGCGGGCGAAAGAGGACATGCCGGCTCTCGCTGGTGCGCCGGAAGTTCGCTTCCGCATCAGTTTTGGATCTGACGGAAGTGTTACTTACGATGGCGTTGCTTTTGACAATATCCTGATCCGGGATAAACCTGGAGCGGATTTGGCCGTGGTGGAAGTAGCCGCCCCGATCAATGGCTGTGAACTCAGCAGTGCCGAGCCCGTCACCATCTCAATTGAAAACGCCGGAACGGCGCCTCAATCGGGCTTCCCGGTGAAGTATCGGATAAATGGTGGATCGGTAGTGACCGAGACCTATTCGGCAACAATCCCCGCGCTGACTACAGTCAACTACACCTTCGCTACGCCTGCTGATCTTTCCGTGGTAGGGACTTATACCCTCGAAGCCTGGACAGCGCTGGCAACTGATGAAGGAACTTTCAATGACAGCATAACCGTAGAAGTCACCCATGTGCCTTCGATTGCTTCCTTCCCCTATATTGAAGACTTTGAGGTAGCCGACCATGGCTGGACATCCGGTGGAACCGGTTCCAGTTGGGAATTGGGCCTGCCTGCGGGTTCCGTGATTGTCGGTATTCCGGAAACCGGTCTAAACAGCTGGGCAACCAGCCTGACCGGCAATTACAACGATAACGAGCGGTCTTTTATCATCAGCCCGTGTTTTGACTTCACCACGATGTCCAATCCCGCAGTGGCTTTTGATATTTGGTGGGAAGCTGAATCCGGCTTCTTCTTTGGTCCTACAGATGGTGCTGTTATGCAATACTCGCTGGATGGCGGAGCCACCTGGCAACGAGTAGGAAACTTTGGCGAGCCGATCAACTGGTACAACTACAGCAGTATCGGCAGCGCACCGGGTGATGAGCCCTTCCCGGCCCCGGGATGGTCAGGCAACATAGGTTCCGGTGACGGTTCGTTTAACTGGGTTCGCGCACAGCACAACCTGGATGGACTGGCCGGGGTTGCCGGTGTCCGTTTGCGCATTGCTTTTTCTGCAGACGGCTTCGGGAACTACGACGGTTATGCCATTGACAACTTTGGTATTCAGGATGCTCCTGCTCCGGTGCTCGGAGGGGATACCGCGTTTTGTATTGGCGAATCCGTGGTGTTGAGTCCGGGTATCGTTGGCACGGAATACCTTTGGTCCACCGGTGCCGGCTCACCGACCATCACGGTAGCCGAAAGCGGAACCTACTGGGTTAAGGTTACTGACGCCAATGGTTTCAGTGGTTCGGACACCATTGTTGTTGAAGTCATTGCTGAACCTATCGTTGATCTGGGTATTGATCGCGATTTCTGCGAAGGCGCGGAGCTCGATGCAGGCAATCCGGGTTACGAATACCTCTGGAGCGATGGCAGCACCGACCAACTCCTTCCTGTCACGACCTCCGGAACCTACTCGGTGACGGTGTCCGTGCCGGAGTACGGTTGCCCGGTTTCGGATAACGTAACGCTGAATATCATTTTCAAGCCCACAGCAGCGTTCCTTTGGACTTCTACCGGAACCACAGCATACTTCTTTGATGCCAGCCCGCTGTCAACAGCCTGGAGCTGGAATTTTGGTGACGGCGCAACGGCAGAAGTACGCGATCCAGAGCATGAGTATGCCGCCCCCGGCGTATATGAAGTCACACTGATTGCCTCCAATGAGTGTGGTTCTACGGAATTGACCTTGCAAATCACGGTGGTTGCTTCCGGCCTTGATGCACCAACGCTTGCTGAAGGACTGATGCTGTTCCCCAATCCAACAAGTGATTGGATGCAGATCAGCGGAACGCAGGCACCTTCGGATGAGTTGGCCTGGATGCTCTACGATGCCAGCGGAAGGCTTGCGCTGAGCGGATCGGAAAGTATTGCTCCGGGTGCATGGAATTTCCAGATTGACCTTTCCGGAAAAGCAGAGGGCGCTTATTTGCTGGAACTTCGTTCCGGTGACGAGAGCGTCATGCAACGCGTATTCCGGCAGTAATAGCTGAACTAGCCGGGAAGTCTTCAAATCCCGGTTTTGCAGATTATCCAATGCCCGCCAATCCATTCGATTGGCGGGCATTTATTATTTTTAGGGAAGTTCTTTTATGCTTAAAACCACCTTTTCGCTTGTTCTTTTATTTTTTCTGTTTCCGGTCTGCCTAAGCGCCGAAGATGCAGGGGTCAGCAGCATTCTTTCTCCGGTAAGCGGTTGCGGATTTAGCACCACAGAACCCGTGGTGGTGGAGATCACCAACTACGGGGCTGCTCCACTGAGTATAGTCGATATTGTTTTTTTGATCGACGGGGTTCCCGGATCCCTAGAAACCTATACGGGTTTGATTGCGCCCGGTGGTACAGACCTCTTTACGTTTTCCGCTACCGCTGATCTTTCCGGTGATGGTTCCTGGGATTTTGCGGCACAGACACAGTTGCCGGGAGACACGGACCCATCTAACGATCGGTTATCGCTGTTGCTGGTAACCGCTACCGGACCGGTGCTTCCCTTAGCCGATCAGTTTACATCCTATACCCCGCCGGCGACCCTTTTTACTTCAGGCCTGGTGAATTCCACCACAGACGATTTGAATTTTCAGGTCCAAAACGGCCCCACGCCATCATCAGCTACCGGACCGAATGAAGGCGCGGACGGCGGCGGGAACTATATTTATATCGAGTCATCTTCGCCCGCAGGTGCCGGTGATTTTGCCATCCTGAGCACGGGCTGCCTGGATTTAAGTGCAGGAATTGCGCCCAGGTTGACTTATGCTTATCATATGTATGGCAATGGAATTGGGTTTCTCCTAGTAACGGCAGTTCAGGGCTCGCATACCGATACGCTTTCGTTGTTCACCGGGCAGCAGCAGACCACGAGCGCCGCACCATGGCTGTATGATACCGCTGATCTGAGCTCTTATATCGGGGGAAGCATCGAAATCCGGTTCCAGGCCCAGATCGGGCTCAGCGGATCTTCGTTCAACGCGGATATTGCACTTGATGATATTCTGATTGAAGCGCCGCAGCCAGCTGATCTGGCAGCAACCGCACTGGTAAATCCGATGGAGGCCTGTGGGCTGAGTTCAGCCGAGTTGGTCACCATCCGGGTGAGTAATTTCGGATTGACCGGACAGACCGGTTTTGATGTTGGGTATCAGTTCAGCGGACCAACGGGAGATTTTCATGTGACCGAAAACACAGGATTACTTATTCTCTCTCCCGGTGAATCGGAAAATTTTGCCTTCATTAGTCCGGTTGATCTGAGTATTCCGGGTACTTATGCCGTGAAAATTTGGACCGCGCTTGGCGGCGATGCGGTTCCCGGCAATGACACGCTTGAACTGACATTTTCGCTGCCGGGGCTTTCGCTTCCGGACTATGAAAACTTTGACAGCTACATGACCGGCGATACGGTTTTTGTGCAGTGGTCTAATGTTGCTGAAGCTGATGAACCATTCCAGATTATTTTTGGGGCAACGCCATCAATCGCTACCGGACCGGCGGGCGATGTTAATGGCAGTGGCGGGTACCTCTACATGGAGGCTTCTAACATGGCCTATTTCGAAAGTGCGGCTATCCGTTCTACCTGCATTCCCCTGTTATCCGGAACGGAACCCAAGTTGATTTATGCGTACCATCTGTATGGCGAAGCCATAGGTTCTCTTGTGATCACGGTGGATACGGGAGGAACGTCCACGGTTATCGGGGGGGGTACCGGACCACAGCAGATGTCAGAATCAGATCCCTGGCGTTATGATACCCTGGATCTGAGCCCCTTCCTCGGCTCTTATATTGAACTGATGTTCACCGGAAATATCGGATCATCAGGCACGTCATTCAATGCCGATATCTCGTTAGACGATTTTTCCATTCTCAATCCACTTCCCAATGACCTTGGGGTCAGCGCGGTGCTCGGTCCGGTTAGCTCGTGTGGAGATCTATCTGATGCAGCCGTAACGGTAGTATTAGAGAATTTCGGAACACTACCCCAATCCGGATTTAATGTTGGATATCGGATTTCAGGGCCGGTGGGAACTTCGTTAACGGAAGAAAATGCTGGCTCGTTGGTCTTGAATCCCGGAGGTGTCGCCAGCTATACTTTTTCCTCAACAGCGAATCTGTTCGCAGATGGTCTGTACACCCTGAGCGTATGGACAATTCTGCCGGGTGACGAATATGTTACCAACGACACGCTTGCCGTTGCGATAACAAATCTGCCATCGGCGGCTGATCTTTCCACGGGCCCTTTAGAAGACCACTTTGACGGTTATCCGGATGGTTCTACCATGTTTTTGAATTTTGTCAATGATCCATCGGCAGACATTCCCTTTGAAGTGAACTATGGCGCTACGGCATCCGCAGGAACCGGACCTTCGGGTGATGTCAGCGGATCCGGCGGGTATATTTATATGGAGAGTTCGGGATCGCTGGCCGGTGATCAGGCCCGCATTTGCACTGGATGTCTGGATCTTTCCGGAACGGTTTCCCCTGTGTTGGAATTTGGTTACTTCCTGTATGGCGCAGCCATTGGCACGTTGAACGTTAGCGTAGAATCACTGGCGCCGGTAATTTTCCCTTTTTCCCTTTCCGGACAGCAGCAGATGTCAGAAATTGATCCCTGGGCATTTGCAACTGTTGACCTGAGTCCCTGGGTAGATCAGGTGATCAACGTATGCCTGACCGGAACAGTTGGTACGGGATCAAGTTCGTTTTTATCTGATATTGCCATTGACGAAATCCGGATCCGCGATATTCAGCCAGTAGATCTGAGTGCGACAACGCTGCTTGCACCGGCGCCGACATCTTGCGATTTTTCTTCCGGATCCCTGGTTTCCGTGACGATTTACAATGCTGGATTAGCCACCCAAAGCGGTTTTGACGTTGGTTATGCCGTATCCGGCCCTACGGGTTCATTCTATGTGGTGGAAAATGTCGCAGCGTTGAGTGTGGACCCCGACAGCAGCAAAACTTATTCTTTTATGACTCCGGCGGACCTCTCTGCCGATGGCGTTTATTTAATTCAGGTTTTCACCGATCACCCGGATGATGCAATTCCCTGGAATGATACGCTGACCACCTCCATACAAAACATTACGGCAATTTCATCCTTCCCTTACATGGAGGATTTTGAAGGCTTTATCCCCTGCGGACCGGCCTGCGGAACGGATTGCACAAGCGCAGTGGTCAGTGGCTGGATTCAGGATCAGGAGGATGACAGTGACTGGTTCCCCGACTTTGGAGGAACGCCAACCATTGCAACCGGACCAGCTTACGACCAGGTCCCCGGCACGGCACTGGGCATATACCTGTACACGGAATCGTCCGGGACTTGCTCCGGGGTAACGAGTAACCTGATTTCCCCTTGCATTGATGTCTCTCTCATGACCTTGCCGGCCGTACGGTTTTTTTACCACATGTTCGGTGCTAATACCGGAACACTTGCGCTGGATCTGAGCACCGATGACGGCATTTCATGGTCAGAAATCTGGTCGAGGACCGGTGAAGACCAACTGTTGGCAACAGCGCCCTGGGAGCAGGTCACCCGGCCGTTGACCGGGATTAGTGGCAATATCCGGTTGCGATTCCGGGCGATTACCGGCTCGGGTGGTTTATCCGACATGGCCATTGATGGCATAGAGGTTCTCGATGTTCCGCCGTTTACCGACCTGGCCACAACAGCACTGGTTTCACCCCGAAGCGGGTGCGCGATCAGCCCTCTGTCCACCGTGTCAACGATTCTGCAAAATCTGGGTACCGGACCGCTCAGCGGCTTTAGCGTGACCTATGAAATCAGCGGACCTGTGGTTTCATCAGCCACGGAAAATGTAGGTGCCTTCATCCTGCTTCCCGGGCAGTTGGATACGTTCAGCTTCGCAACTCCTGCAGACCTTTCCCAGGATGGACTGTACGCCGTCCGGATTTTTCCCAACCTGGTTTCCGATGTTGTCCCGGGCAACGACACGCTGCTGGCAACCCTCACCAACATCGCAACACGGAGCCTTCCGTTGAGCGATGATTTTAACGGGTATGCCGACGGAATCGCCCTTTTTGACTTTCTGGAAAACGACCCGCTTGCTCCGTTGGTCTTTGAGACAAATTACGGTCCGACTTCGTCAACCGGAACAGGTCCCGATGATGACGTTAGCGCCGGTGGCGGATACATTTATATGGAAACTTCGTTCGGCACCTTCCTGGACGAAGCGCGGATATGTACCCCCTGTCTGGATTTGAGTGGCGGTTCCACGGCACCCTATCTGGATTACGGCTACCACATGGCCGGTGCAGCCATCGGCAGTTTGCGGACACAAGTCATCAAGGTTGCGGACACCACAACCGTTGATCTTTTTACCGGAGCTCAGCAGATCAGTGAAAATGCTCCCTGGAAATTCAGCACGGTTGATCTTTCCGCCTATGACGATCAGGCGGTGCAGGTCTGTTTTACGGGAACCATTGGCCCGCCTGGTTCCGGCCTGGCTTTTCAAAGTGATATTGCTTTAGACCAAATCCGGTTTCGCGACCCTTCGCAGGACGATCTATCCGTTACAGAAGTCCTGGGTCCGGTAAGCAGTTGCGATCTCGGTGCTGGTGAAATTGTCAGCGTGCGGGTCTCGAATGTTGGTGTCGCGGAGCAACATGGATTTGCCCTGCGTTATCAAATCAGCGGCGGGCTGATTATTACGGAACTGTTCGTGGACACGCTGTTCAGCGATGAAACCGTAGTTTACAATTTCAGTACGCCTGCTGATTTTTCCGGAATTGGCGATTACCTGTTACAAGCTTATACCAGCCTTCCTGGTGATGATAATCCGGCAAACGACGGCACCTCCCTGGCCATAACTCACGTGCAAACTGTTTCCGATTTTCCCTATGTTGAAAATTTTGAATCGGGTGCACCTGGCTGGACCTATGGCGGACTGAACAGCACCTGGGAAATTGGTGTTCCCGCCGGACCGGTCATCAACACGGCCGTTTCAGGTACGCAGGTATTAAGTACCAACCTCACTGGTTTTTACAACCCAAGTGAGCGCTCGACTGCCCTTTCGCCCTGTCTGGATTTAAGTGGAATGGACAATCCAGGAATCCGGATGAGCCTGAATTTCAACAGCCAGGCCAGTCTGTTTAGCGCCGAAGACGGAGCAGTTTTACAAACCAGCGTGGACCAGGGAATCACCTGGCGGAATGTCGGGAGTTTTGGAGATCCTGACGGCTGGTACAATGCCAACGATATCGCTTCCAACCCCGGCGATCAGCTTCCCGGGTTGACGGTTGCCAATGGTTGGTCCGGAAATTCTGAAGGTTGGCTGGTGGTTCGCCACGGGCTCGACGGGTTGGCGGGCGAGCCCTCGGTTGCGCTTCGCCTTGCATTTGCTTCCGACGCAACCTTGTCTTCCTTTGATGGCATTGCCCTGGATGATTTCACCGTGGCGGATATGCCTTTCGCAAACCTTGGTCCGGATCAGAACGTCTGTGCCGGATTTCTACTTGATGCAGGCAATCCGGGTGACAGTTATCTGTGGAATACCGGAGCCACAACCCAGTCTATTGCCATAACCAGTTCGGGATTTTATTCGGTGAACGTAACAGACAGTTTTGGCTTTTCCGCTTCTGACGGAATAAATATTACGGTGTTGCCCACTCCAGTTGTTGAGTTAGGTCTTGATCTTGAAGTCTGCGGCAGTGCAACGCTTGATGCCGGTAATCCTGCGGCTGAATATTTATGGAATACCGGCGAAGTCATCCGGCAAATTGTGGTGACTGTCTCCGGCACTTATGCCGTTTTGGTCACGGGTAGCAACGGGTGCAGCGCCCGCGACACGGTGGAAGTTCTGATCAACCAATTTCCCGAAGCCGGCTTCAGCTTCAGCCAGAGTGCCGCATTTGTTGAATTCTTTGATGGATCAACCGGGGGCACCGCCTGGAGCTGGGACTTTGGCGATGGCACGTTTTCTTCGGAGGTCAGTCCAAATCACGTTTATTCCGCTTCCGGAAATTATCTGGTTACCCTGATCGTCACGAACGAATGCGGTTCAGACACTTCCTTGCAAACCCTGGCCGTTTTCGTCAATGGACTTGACGATCCTGATCTGGCCGCGAATTGGAGCATTTACCCCGTTCCAACCTCCGGTATGCTATTTATGGACATCGCGGCACTTGGCGAGGTTCAGGTAGCGATGGCTGGAGTTTTTGATGCTGCCGGAAGGCTGGTGCTCCTCCATGCGGTTCAGCGGCAGGCAACCCTGGATCTCTCCGGATTGGCTGCCGGCCAATACCTGATCCGGCTGGATGCTGGCGGGCGCATGGCTTCTGCGAAAGTATCCGTAGAATAACTCCTGCCTTTTCAACAATCCTGCAGCGAAAGGTTCATAACTCTTTACCGCTGACGAGCCGTGCCGCGACTTTATTTTTTTCCTGACGTTTGTATTTTATTAACTTCCATTCGGAGATCGGTGTGCGACGTATCAGAGCACTTCGATTTATAATTAATATTAAAAATCACATTTTTATTACACGCAAGCTCAGCGGACAACTTCCCAACCAAAACAATCCCATGAAAATAACCATACCATTTTTTACTGTGCTGCTGATGGCTTCGTGGCTGCAGGCGCAGATCATTCAAGCCGAGGACTTTAACGGTTGCGCGCTGCCTGCAGGCTGGACCCAAAACATTGTGAGTGGTACAGCGGGCTGGTTGTTTGTCCTCAATTCGCCGGATATCGGCAATGCCGGCAATATTGACGGCTCCTGCATGCTTCTTTTTGATGATGATTTTTTAGGAAATGCGGCGCCATTTTCCCGCGTTGAACTGGTCTCACCCGCGGTTGATGTAACCGGCTTGCCCGTGGTCCTGCTCGATTTTGATTACAATCTGCAAGAGTATGGTCCGTCTGTTCAGGATGGTTTTACCATTGAAGTGTGGAACGGAAGCACCTGGGTCAACGTGTTTTCCCGCCTGGACATTAACGATTGTGGCAACTGGGCTTGCGGACCTCCATATCCCCATGCATCTCTGGATGTAACCGCTTATGCCAACCCAGGTTTTCAGGTTCGCATCACCTATGATGATGGCGACAACTGGGCCTGGTATTTTGGCCTTGACAATTTTGTGCTGTTCACGCCGCCTTCAGATGATCTGGGGGTAACTGCCGTACTCCAGCCGATTGAGGGCGGTTGTTCGTTGGGAAGCGCGGAGTCCGTTCAGGTTATTATTGAAAATTTTGGATCTGCAGATGCCACCGCTTTCAACGTCTGCTTTCAGGTTGAGGGACCCGGCGGCACAACCACCGTATGTGAAAATGTCGGAGCGCTTAACGTCGCGGCGGGCGCTTCTGTGAATTATACATTTACGGGAACAGCCGATTTATCAATATCGGGCAGTTATGTGGTTACCGGCTTTACGGACCTGGCGGGAGATGGAATCCCGGAAAACGATTCTACGGCCATTGCGCTGGATCTGAGCCTGATCACGCCATTGTATTCAGAAAACTTCAACAGCTATCCGGATTTTACCACCACCTTCCCGGACTTTACCAACCAAGCGGATGATCAGCGCGAATGGGAAGTCAATTACGGCTCTACTTCCTCAACAGGAACTGGTCCGGTAGACGACGTGAGCGGGGGAGGGGGCTATATCTACATTGAAAGCTCCGGTTCGTTTGCGGGGGATTCAGCGGTGTTGATCAGCCGCTGTATTGATCTCGGTGGTACATCGGCGCCGGTCATGGAATTTGCCTACCATATGTTCGGACCTGCCATTGACTTTGTCCGCATTGAGGTGGTTAATGGAGGCGGAACGGCGACAGAAGTTTTCCGACTCACCGGTGCGCAGCAGACGGCAGAAGCCGATCCCTGGCTCAATGCACTCGTGGATCTTTCCCCCTGGGCCGGAACCGTAGTTCAGGTGCGGATCACCGGTAAAATTAAGCTCGGGTCTGACGGTTTTACGTTCACGGCAGATATGGCACTGGACGAAATAACGTTCCGTGAAATCTCCGGTGATGATCTTGGGATCACGGATATTCTGGCGCCATTGCCCGGCGGTTGTCAGCTCAGCAGTTCGGAAAATATTCAGGTCGAAATCGGCAATTTCGGTTCTACAGACCAGTCGGGTTTTAATGTCTGTTACCAGGTTGACGGACCCACGGGAAGCTTTTCCGCTTGTGAAAACGTCGGCCCGCTGACCGTCACGTCGCTGGGCGGTTTGGCCAACTTTACGTTTACCGGCGTTGTCGATTTTTCCCTACCGGGAACTTATACGGTGACTTGTTACAGCAACTTGCCGGCAGACGGGGAAAACAACAATGATACCGCCGTAGCGATCCTGGATATCCCGTTACCTTTTGCGCTTCCGGTTGAAGAAAATTTTGACGGCTATGCAACCGGTGCAACGGTATTCAGCACGCCGTTTTTCAACAGCGCAGCCGACAATCTGCAGTGGCAGGTCCTGTCCGGCCCCACAGCTTCTATCGGAACGGGACCGAGCACGGATGCCAGCGGAACCGGCAAATATATTTACATCGAAACCTCTGGCTCGGCCATCGGTGATATCGCCATTCTGGAATCAAATTGTCTCGATCTTGGCGCGGCCGTTAATCCCTCTGTTTCCTTTGCTTACCACATGTTCGGGGGTTCCATAGATTCCGTTGTGTTCGAAATTCTTTCCGGCTCTTTGTTAACTCCGCTGGTTATTCTTGACAAGCAACAGCAGCTAGCGGAAACGGATCCGTGGAAAGACACACTTGTGGACCTATCGGTATACGCCGGCCAGGTCATCCGCTTGCGGTGGAAAGGTTTTGTGCGGGCTGATCCGGCAGACGGCGTGACAACCTTTCGCGGGGATATGGCGCTGGATGAGATCATCATGGAGGATCCGCTGCCGGACGATGCCGGCGTCACGGCCATCATCACTCCTGTTTCGGGATGCGATGCGGGAAGCGCTGCAGCGATCAACGTCTTAATCGAGAATTTAGGAACTACCGTTGTTTCGGGATTTGACGTTTCCTTTAGCGTAAACGGGGGCGCGGTGATCACCGAAAACGTTGGGGCTTTGTCCATTCCTCCATCCGGGTCAAGCCCATATCTCTTTACCGCAACGGCCGATTTTTCTGCTGATGGCTTGTACACCCTTCGGGTATGGACAGACCTTGCCGGAGATGCTAACGTGAGCAACGACACGGCGGTGACTGCCATCGAAAATTATTCCGGCATTTCTGTATTCCCTTATGTCGAAAACTTTGACGCTTTTAGCAGTTGTGGCGACGATTTGTTCGGTTGTGCCGCAGATGTTTCCTGTGCCGGATCCATTTCGGGTGGCTGGACTCAGGAAGTCGGTGATGATATTGACTGGAGTATCACCAGCCTGTTTACCCCATCGTTTGACACCGGTCCTTCAACAGGTGACCACACCTCCGGTACCGGTATTTATCTGTTCACCGAATCGTCCGGTTGTAACGGACAGGTTGCCGGGTTGATTTCAGCTTGTTTTGATCTTGCAGCGGCAACCTGTCCTCAGGTGAGTTTCTGGTATCACCTCTTTGGGACCGATATGGGAACCTTGAGTCTTGATATTGACCCGGGCACCGGCATCTGGACCAGCATCTGGAGTCTTTCCGGTGATCAGGGCAATAGCTGGCAG
>JANNSM010000430.1:0-2564 GCA_031402635.1 Bacteroidota bacterium
GTAAACTTCAACCCTTGCACCAATTCCCTGCCGGTTTTTTTCCGGGCCACGGTAGGCGATTCTGAGCCAGTTGTTATCAGGCTTTAGTTTTTCCGAATTGTTCCGGTACACAAAGGCACTCAGATTGACGTTGTTGGCAATGATATCCATATCACCGTCCAGATCGAGGTCAGCCACAGCCGATCCATAGGAAGCGGAGGGGAAGTAAACGCCCCAGCCCTGGCGTTGATCCGTGAACGACAGATCCCCGTTGTTTTCAAACATGCCGTTGGGAGTCACCAGTGGATGGGTCGGGTACTTTTCGAGCAATTGTTCATACATCACGCTGTCGCCAATTCGGGTAGCGCGGCGCAGCCGGTGGTAACCGACCGTATTGTCAACGTGAAAATCCGTCCCGTTGCCGTTGGAAATAAACAAGTCGCGGTCTCCATCGTTGTCGTAATCGGCAAACAGTGGAGACCAACTCCAGCCAGACGTGCTGATTCCCGCCATCCGGGCCACTTCCGTGAAGTGACCGTTTCCATTGTTGAGTTGAAGCACGTTGCCGACATACTGCCTGCCGTATCCGCCGGCTTCCATAGATTCAAACTGCTCCTTGCGGGTAACGAAAGTGAATGTTTTCACCGTGTAGTTATCCTCCAGATCCATGTCCACGGTATAGATGTCAAGAAGGCCGTCGTTATTGACATCTACCAGGTCGGCACCCATCGCAAAAAACGAATTTCGTTCGAGGGTTTCCTTGGACTTTTCGGTGAACGTTCCGTCTCCGTTATTCATATACATAAAATCGTACATGGCAAAGTCATTGGCCACATAAACGTCGAGGTAACCGTTGTTGTCAATATCGCCGATGGTGGCACTCAATCCATAACCGTGGTTATTGATCCCGGCTTGTTTGCTGATATCAGTGAATTTGTCGCCGTCATTTCGGAAAAAGAAATTGCTCTGGTTTTCACCATTTTCTATTTTGACGAAATATTTTAGCTTCAGTTTGTCGTTCCAATCGTCCGGGTGAGTCACCACATAGAGGTCAAGGTCGCCATCGTTATCGTAGTCGAAGAAATTTCCCTGCGTGGAAAATGCGTCGAAGATCAGCCCCCATTTCTCAGCTGATTCCGTAAAGGTCATGTCGCCGTTGTTGATGAACAGCGCATTGTTCTTTTTGCCTTTCTCCTTAAACCAGTCACGGCATACGTAGATATCAAGCCAGCCATCATTGTTGATGTCCACCATGGTCACCCCGGTGCTGTAACCGGGGTGTTTATCAATACCCGTTGATGCAGTAACATCTTCAAACTTCAGATTTCCTTTATTGGCATAAATCTTATCGCCAACCCAGTTACCGGCCATGTACACATCCGGCAATCCGTCGTTGTTAAGGTCGCCTATGCCAACGCCCGAACCGTTATAGGCATAACTGTTATAGTGAACATTGACCTTGTAATTGGAAATAACTTCATTGTTGAAGTCCAGTCCGGTGCTTTTGCCGGTCAGGATATCGAACAACTTCCCGGAATTTCCATCGGTGGATACGATTTGATCCATGTCGATGATTTCTGTTTTTTTCCAGGAATCATCCGCTTTTTTGGTACAGCCGCCCGGTAAAAAGCCGATCATGATGAAGGCAGCGGCGGGGGCAAAAAACAGTCGATGGCGCAGAAGGTTCATAGACGAACTTGAATTTGAGTGCAAAGATAAGGCGACTGGGCAGTTTTTGGACCCTTTGGCAGATACGAAAGAACCGGATTATAGTTTTGCGAAATATTACAAGTCTGTGTAAATCAAAATATTAGTTTCATTTCCCTGAAAATTACAGAGAAAGCCAGAGGAGCGGAGTATCTGGTAAAACGAAAACAGAATTCTTTACCTTTGCCGCTGCTTTCCTCTTTGGTAATCCCTTTTTTACCGGGCACCTAACCCCGCGAATACCCGTCTGAAAAATCTGACAAATCAGAATACCATGACTAAACGCCTCCTGCTTTCTGCGATGACTGCGCTCACTCTGCTCGCGGCCTCATCCTGCAAGCCAAAAGAAAAGGCAGCTTCCGGTGATCTCATTCACAACAGCGTTTCCACGCCTGCTGCCGAGCTTGGCCCCTCCTTGATCCTTGATTGGATGGAGTTGCTCTACTACCATGTAGCCAATGAGAAAATAGCTCCCCCGCAGGCTTCCAGGATTTACGCCTATGCCGGCGTAATCATTTATGAATCTGTGCTGCCGGGCATGCCGGAATACCAAACCTTATCGGGTCAGCTTAATGAGATGCCCGAGCTTCCCAGACCGGATACCAAACTGGAGTATGACTGGCTCACGGTGCTGAACGAATCGCTCTACGAAGGCATCAACTTTTTGCTGGAACGCAACATTACCGGTGAAGTCGAGACTCTGGATGAACTTAGGGACTCAAAACTCGAAGAACGCCAGGCAGCCGGCATTTCTGAGGAGGTGATCACCCGTTCACAGGAATACGGCAAGACCCTTGCCCGTGCTGTAGAAGAATGGGCAAAAACCGATCGGTTTGACAAGACACGCCTTCCTTCCACCACCTATAAATCGCCTTCCC
>JANNSM010000431.1:0-16875 GCA_031402635.1 Bacteroidota bacterium
CCAATCCGCATGGGATTTGGGTTGGACCCTGCCCGTCACCGCACAGATTGTTTCCGGTGTTCGCTATTGGGATATTGGTCGTTACCTGACCAGTACTATGGTTTCCGCACCATCGGTTGATCTTACAACGCCGTCGTTCAATCCGAAGTGGAGTGTGATCTCCGGTTCCTGTCCGGCCGTCGTTCTAAGATCAACCGATGGTGCGGAAACCATAGTACTGGTCAGGTAACGACCAATATCCCAATAGCGAACACCGGAAACAATCTGTGCGGTGACGGGCAGGGTCCAACCCAAATCCCATGCGGATTGGTTCAATACTTCAGAACGGTAGGTGTACGATGTGGTGGTTGAATGGGCAACACGAAGGGAAACGGGACGCCAATCGCTCCCCTTGCCGATGGGAAAGTTCAGGGTTGAACGCGTAATCGAGTTGGAATTTAACGTGTATTGCATCGGCCCTTCGACATAAGAATTGGCATTGCCTACAGTGGTGCTTGTGGTTTCGTCCGTGAGCGTCAGAATATTGGTTGCCGTGGTAACGATGTTACCCGTAGTCATCGTCAGGTTTGTGGAAATATTCAACGGAACATTAAGTACAAGCTTTCCATTGGCTGAAGTACTCATGGACAACCGCGAGAATATCGGGGCACGGGTTGCCGATCCGTATAAATTCTGGGTTGAACTTCCGTTCAGGATAACCCTTCCGGAGCCGCCGCCAAAGGTAATAGCCGTGGTGGTTCCCACGGTGGAAACATCGCCGGCAAAATTGTTGTTGCCGGCATACGCCGGTGATAACGCTCCCGTTGAGGTGCGGACAAAGGTCGCAGAACCGGTATAGGTGTCTGCTGAAGTGCTGGCAAGGCGGAGTTCAACGGTGCTGTTATTGGTGAAGGTCACCGGGCCAAACGTGTTTCCTCCAGCCCAGAGATCTGCAGCCCCTCCGTTTTTAGTAAAACTGGTTGAACCCGAAACCGTGCTGAAACTGTTGGCACCGGTTACGAGGTGTCCGGCCGAGGAAGTGAATGAATTAGAGGCCGTGAAGGAGCTGGTTGCCAGGGTGATGTCACCTGATGACGTGGTCACCGAGAAATTCCCCTTTATACTGCAGGTAGTACATGAAAACGTGCTCGGGTTCATCGCGCTGTTTGCATACACCTGGCTTTGCGTAAAGTTGCTGATGGTCAGGGGTCCGTTGGTAAAGGAGGAAGTGATCAGCGCACCGTTGGCAAGGGTGCTGGTGCCACCGTTTGCACCGAAGTTGATTCCCCCGGTACCGCTGTTATTCAGCGTTATATTCTGGTCGAAAGAATTGGTACCGGAATAACCGATTTCCAAAACACCTGAATTAGTATTGACGAAAGTAGCCGTTCCGGTATAGGTATCCCCCGTGGTATTCGCCATCCGGATACGCCGGCTGGTGGTATTGGAGATGGTTACATTTCTGAAATTATTGCCGCCAGTCCATGTCTCGTTGGTTCCGCCTCCGTTATTTGCGATGGAGCTGCTCCCGGATACGGTACTGAAACTGTTGGAATTGGTCAGCGTAATCCTGCCTGCAGCTGTAATTGAATTGGTTGCTCTGAATGCACAGGACGTAATGGACAGTGTTCCACCGCCTGCCGTAGTACTCACCGAGAAATTACCGCCGAAAGAACAGTTGGCTGCCGTAAAATCTGTTGGAGAAAAGCTGCCATTGGCTGCGGTACCGTTCTGCGTCACCCGGTACATCGTTAACGGTCCGTTGGTGAATCCTCCGCTTAGCAGGGCCGATCCGCTGGCAATGGTTACCGTAGCCCCAACCGTATTGTTGGCCGCGAGTGTTATTCCTCCGGAACCTGAATTGGTGATGGTGAGGTTGCCGGAAAACGTATTGGTACCGTTATAGGCTACATCGAAATCGCGGGTGGTTGAATTGACAAATGTTGCGCTGCTGTTGTAGGTGTCCCCATTGGTGTCGGCAAGACGCAGGCGCCGGCTTCCGTTCTGGGTAAACGTCACCGGACCATTGAACGTGTTTCCACCCGCAAGGTCGTTGTTAGTTCCTCCTGTTTTTCGCAATGCCATCGTCCCGCTAAAGGTCGTATTGGCCATGGCGCTAAAAGATGCCGTGGAAACCGTTCCGCTTTGCACCGTACCGCCCGTAAAGGAAGCCGAAGTACTGCACGTAAGCTGAAAACCCCCGAGGTTCAGCGTTCCTGCACTAACCGTAAGGGTACTAATGGTTCGGTTTGCATCCAACTGGCAGGGATTGGGCATCGCTGCACTGTTGATCTGCACGGTGCTGCCCGCACCTGGGATTCCATTGGGCGTCCAGTTGCTACTGGTTCCCCAATTGGACGAAATACTTCCATTCCAGGAATAGGTTTGGGCAAGTAGGTTGACATTAAAATTGAAAAAGCAAAACAAGAGCAGGGCTGACAGGAGAATCCTCATGGGGGAGTGAGAATGAAGGCTAGTATTTAATCAGTTTTGAACGTGCCAGGCTTTCTGCCGATCCTGTCTCCACCAGGTAAAGCCCCGGTAAAAGCGACGTCAGATCGAGCAGGATGGAAGATTGATTGTTTAACGCCTGACTTAAAACCATTTGACCCATGGCATTGTAAATCCGCACTTCGGTTTCCTTTACAATATCAGCCGGTGTCAGCAGAACGTGATTGCCGCAGGGATTAGGCTGAAGGTCAAGGGTCTGCGCAGAGGCTGCATAATCCATGTAAACAGACTGAAGCGGGGAATACTCGGTGGTTGCATCCAGATCAACCTGTTTTAACCGGTAATACGAAAAGCCGTAATAAGGTTGCGGGTCCGTGATGGAATAACTGCTGGTTGTGGTGCTGTTCCCGGCCGCGCTAACGGTATTTACCACCTCAAAGTCGTGACCGTTTTGGGAGCGCTCCACCGTGAAGTCCCGGCTGTTGATTTCTGTTTCCGTTTGCCAGCTTACCTGCACTTCGGCTCCTTGCACCGATGCCGAGAAATTGATCAGCGAAACCGGAAGTGGATTTTCTGAAAAACTACCTAAAGTGAATATACTGAACGAGTTAAACGCGCTGGGAGATGATGTTGAAGTGACACTGCCACTCAGCAATGATCCGCCGGAATAGGGAGGAGCACCCGTTCCCCCAACGTCAATCCAACTGGTCGGAGCGCCGGTGGTGTTTTTACAGACCACCAGGTCGGCGCCATCGTAAACGATGTCGTTGGTGCCAAAATAGAGCGTGATCTCCGGGGCTTCACCCACTGCGGTTCGGAGGTCTGTTGAGGGCGAGGAAACCATCGTGCTGGTCAGGTAGCGCGAAACATCCCAAAAGTGGATATCGGACAGTTTTCGGACTGTTAAGGGAAGCGTCCAATTCATGTCCCAGGCAGATTGATTAAACACTTCCGTTCGATATGTATATTGCGTTGTTGTTGAGTGCGCTACACGAAGAATAACCGGTCTCCAGTCGCTGCCTTTTCCAACCGGAAAATTTAGCGTGGACCGCGTCGCTGAATTAGAATTCAGCGTGTATTGCATCGGCCCTTCGACATAAGAATTGGTATTGCCGACCGTGGTAGTTACCGTTTCATCTGTGAGTGTCAGAATATTGGTTGAGGTGGTCACGATGTTTCCGGTGGTCATGGTCAGATCAGCACTGATATTCAACGGAACACCCAATACCAGGCTACCTCCGCCGGATGTACTCAACGTCATCCGGGTAAACACCGGGGTCTGTGCAGCCGCCCCTGATAAGTTCTGGGTGCCATTGCCGTTTATGGTGACCCCTTCCAGTGCCGCTTCCAAATGCTATGGCCGTTGCTGTTCCGGTAGTAGAAATGTTCCCGGAGAAGGTGTTGTTACCATTGTAAGCAGGCGAAAGAGCACCTGTAGAATTCTGGATAAAGGTTGCCGATCCATTGAAGTCGTCCGGATTGGTACCTGCAAGACGCAGGAAACCGGCACTGTTGGTGGTAATAGAAGCGTTGCCAAATGTGTTTCCACCGGTCCAGGTGGTATTAGCGCCACCGTTAATGGTAAATGCCGTGGTCCCGGAAACCGTGCTGAAATTGTTGGCATTGACTACGGAAACCGAATTTCCAGAGATAAATGAATTACTCGCTAAAAAACTACTGGTAGTCAGCGTAATAGCGCCCGTTGAGGTGGTGATGGCAAAGTCGCCGTTAAATGTGGAGTTAGTCGCTGAAAAAGAGGTCGGAGTGATCCTCTCATTGGCTGTTGTACTGACCTGCGTAAACCGATTAATGGTAAGCGGACCATTGCTGTAACCGCCATTCCTTAAACCACCTGCGGATTGCGAACTGGTCCCGGTAAGGGTGCCAAAGGCAATACCTCCGGAACCACTATTAGTCAGCGTGATGTTATCAGCAAAAGTGTTGGTTCCGAGATAGCTGATCTGGATGCCACCAGAACTGGTGTTGACAAATTGGGCAGTCCGGGCAAAATTGTCGCCATTGGTACCGGCAAGCCGGATTAAAAAGGTGCTGTTGTTGGTCAGCGTAAAATCGCCAAAATTGTTGCCTCCGGTCCAGGTGCTACCCGCAGTTCCTCCGTTTCGGGTGATGCTGGTTGTTCCGGAAACCGTGCTAAAATTGTTAGCCCCTGTGACGGAGATGTTGCTCTCGCAAGTGAAAACGTTGGTTGCCGTAAAAGAACAATTTGCTATCGCCAACGTGGAAGGCGTAACATTCATCGTAAAATTTCCGCCAAATGTGCAACTGGTGAAGGTTGCCGTGGTGGGAGAGAAGCTGCCGTTTGGCGATGTCCCGTTCTGGGTCATTCTTCGCACCACCAGCCTTCCATTCGTAAAACCATTGGTTAACAGGGCTTTGCCGCTGGCTATCGTTGAGGTAGCTGAAGCGAGATTGATGTTGCCAAACGTGATGCCACCCGTATTGCTGTTGTCAACCGTGACATTCCCGGCAAAGGTGTTCGTACCCCGGAAACCGACGTCCAGGGTTTGGGCGGATGTATTGACAAAACGGGCATCGTCATTATAGGTATCTCCGTTGGTATTGGCCAAACGGATACGGGCTGTGCCACTATTGGTGATCGTTACCGGTCCGTTAAACGTGTTGCCCCCGGCCATGTCATTGTTGGTTGCACCGGTTTTTGTGAGGCTGATGGTACCGTTAAATGTGGTACTGGTCATCGCGGAGATCGACGGCGCACTGATACTTCCGTTTCGGACAACACCGCCCGTAAACGTAGAACGGGTGGACGTGGTCAGCAGGAAATTGCCCAAATCCAGGGTACCTGCTGAAACGGTCAGAATAGCGATGGTCCGGTTTGCGTCTAGCTGGCAAGGATTTGGGATAGCATCGCTGTTGACCAGAACCGTGCTTCCGGCACCCGGAATGCCATTGGGTGTCCAATTGGTTGAAGTTGCCCAATTAGATGATATGGATCCGTTCCACGTAAACGTTTGAGCAGCAAGCTGGTATGCTCCGACAAGAAAAATCAGAACCAGAACAAAAAATGAATTTTTCATATATTTTATGACATTTCCGGCTTAAAGGAAAGACGGCTCACAACATCTGGCTTACCAATTCAGATTACCAGATTGTTCAAGTATAGCCCGGTTATGAGCCATATGTAAAGACATATCCAATGAGCAAGTGACATCGGAAATACGTTAGAGAAGTTTGTGGTATGGCTTTATTTACCTGATGTTTCCGGGCAACTCAAGAATGCTGTTATTTGATAATTTGTTAATTATTTGCATTATTCTTTGCCTCATAATTAATATTATGTTAAGTAGAATTAATCTGCATATTATCATAAACTAAACCCCTTTCACCTGTTTTAGATCTGACTGGCTTTGCGTCCGGCAAGCACGCTTCGAATTAAACCTTCAGGAACCGGGATGACCAACACAAAAAAGACCGGGGAGAACTTCCCCGGTCTTGAATCTGTGATGTGGCGTCTGAGTAGTTCGCTTACCGCTGCTGACCGCTTTCACGGATAGCCTCCAACTCGTCCATCCTTTTTTTCGCCTTTCCATAGGCGTCGTCATCGCCCAACCGGTAATTGATCTCCTTTATGGAGCGGTACACTTCAATGGCGTAGAACATGTCAATCTTTTCACCTTCCGGCATGGCCTCATAAATCTGGGCAGCTTTATTGAAGAATGGCAACGCATTTTGGTAAAGCTCCTTCTGCTAGGCCTCCAGTTTATTTGCCTTGGCCTGGTCCCGGAGATCCACTTTATTGAGCATATCCTGCAATAAAACGCCTTCATTGTAGTAAAGAGCGCCGGTGTTCAGGTTGGCATCAAAACTCTTTGGATTAAGCTCAATCGTTTTGGCGTAGGCTGCCCTTGCCTCGGCCATGTGTTGAATGGCGTTCACCGAATCCAGTTGAATAAGCGCCTGGTAAGCGGTGCCCATCGCGAAATACAATTCCGGGTTGTTGGGATCATTGGCCACGGCGAGCTTGAACTTGTCAATGGCCTCCGGTGCCCTTCCCTGTTGCAAATAATAATTCAGTTCGTCAATCAGCAGGTCCTGACTATCGGGGTACTTTGCCCTTCCCTCAGAAAAAATCTGCTCGGCTTTGGCAAACTGCTCCTGCGCCATGTACATTTTCCCCAGGTTGGCATACACACCAGGTTCGTTGTACCCCATCGCGATCAGGTTTTTATAATAGGTTTCGGCGATCGCTTTTTCTCCGGCCATGTCGGCACAAACGGAGGCAAAGTAATACGTTGCCGTATCGCGGCCTTTCACTTTTCCATAGTCGTAGATAACCCCGTGGGTTTCATAAGCGGCGTTGAAGTAATCAAATGCTTCTTTGTACGATGTTGCCCGGTACGCGATCAATCCGGCATTGTACATCAGCCGGGCAAGTTTGTCGGCTTCAATGACCACCAGATTGTCCATCTTTTTGGCTTCATCATATTCAAATGTTTTTTTCGCGGCGTTCAGCCCATCCATCAGCGGGTTGGCAGAAAGGGAAGCGAATTGGCCCGTAGAGTCAAGCGCCAAAGCGGTGTACAGCCGGAGAAGCTGGTAATAGGTCCGCTCGCTGGACATCGTTTTTTCGTTTACCCGGGCCTCCTCGAGTGCATAAAAAGCCTTTTCGTACTGGCCATTATCAAGGTATGATGCAGCACTGATCAGCTTGCTGCTTTGCCCGTGACTGAATGTAGCGGTGCTGCAAAGAGCGATCAGAAAGATCCATCGCGGGATTGCTTTGAGCTTCATGGGAAGTTTTTTACTGGGTCGTTAAAGTTGGGACAGGCGCACTCCGGTGGTGAAGTCAGCCGTTTTCCCGGTTAAAAAATCACAAGTCATCGTCAGCTTCGCCGGAAAGATCATCCTCCTGGGGAGATGCTCCTTCATCATTAGCGTCATCATCAGCGTCATCCAAATCCTCTTCCAAATCTTCGTCTAAATCCTCTTCCAGATCGTCATCATCAAACGCTTCCGGTTCATCGTCTTCAGTTTGAAGATCGCTGGCAAGACCAGACAGCGTTGTGTTTTCGGGCGAAATTGCGCCTTCACCATTTTCGCCTTCTGTTTCTTCTTCGGGCTCAAGTCTGGCGATAGAAGCAATATGCTCCTCCTCTCCCAGCCTGATAACGCGGACTCCCTGCGTTGCCCTGCCCAACTGGCTGATGTCTTTTACAGCAATTCGAATGGCTATTCCGGATTCGGTGATGACCATAATGTCCTGTTCACGGGTCACGGCGGCAAGTCCAACCAACTTGCCCGTCTTTTCGGTGACCTGCATCGTCTTCACGCCTTTGCCACCCCGGTTTGTTTCGGGATAATCCGGCATTGGGGAACGTTTTCCATAACCGTTTTCGCTCAAAACCAAAACGTCAACTTCTTCGGTTTCGCTCTTATCAACACAGACCATGCCAACCAATTCATCCTCTGCGTTGGCCAGGGTGACTCCTCTCACTCCTGACGCATTCCTGCCCATCTCGCGAACGGCATCTTCATGGAACCGGATGGCTTTCCCCGAACGCAGCGCCATGACGATATAACAGGAACCGTTGGTCAGACAGACTTCGAGCAGTGTATCGCCGTCCCGGACGTTAATGGCGTTGATGCCGTTGGTGCGGGGTCGGGAGAACTGTTCTACCAGGGTCTTCTTGATAACTCCCTTGCGGGTGCAGAAGACCAGGTAATGGCTGTTGATGAAATCTTCGTCCGTGAAATCGGGGATATTGATGTAGGCCCGCACGCGGTCTTCGCGTGGAATTGCTACCAGGTTCTGGATTGCCCTTCCTTTGGAAGTGCGGGTGCCCTCCGGAATTTCATAAACCTTCAGCCAGAAGCACTTGCCAAGTTCTGTGAAGAAAAGCATGTAATCGTGGCTGGAGGCCACGAAGATGTGTTCGATGAAATCTTCTTCCCGGGTGGCGCCGCCTTTGGCGCCCTTCCCTCCTCTTCCCTGGGTTCTGTATTCTGTAGCGGCCGTGCGCTTGATATAGCCGAGGTGGGAAATGGTGATGACCACATCTTCTTTGGTGATGATGTCTTCCATCCGGAAATCACCTCCGCTGTAGTCAATGGTGGTCCGGCGTTCGTCGCCGTATTTGTCGCGGATTTCGCGGGTTTCGTCTTTGATGAGTTGCATCCGCAGCCCTTCGTCTGCCAGGATCGCTTTTAGCCGGGCGATGGTTTGCATCACCTCTTCATATTCCTGGCGAATCTTATCCATTTCCAGTCCGGTGAGGCGCTGTAAACGCATCTCCAGAATGGCTTTTGCCTGTATTTCACTGAGGCCGAACGTGCTCATCAGCCCTTCGCGGGCCTCATCCGGTGTGCGGGAAGCGCGGATGAGCTCGATCACCGCATCGAGGTTGTCGAGTGCGATGATCAATCCCTCCAGAATGTGGGCTCGTTTTTCCGCTTCAGCCAATTCGAACTTGGTTCTGCGGACAATGACTTCATGGCGGAAATCCACAAAGTAGGCGATCATCTGCTTGATGTTGAGCATCCGGGGTCTGCCATCAACCAGCGCGATATTGTTGACCCCGTAGGAGGTCTGCAACTGCGTGTACTTGTACAACTGATTGAGAACCACAGTGGCAACTGCATCTCTTTTAAGTTCAAATACAATCCGCATTGACTCCCGCCGTCCCGATTCATCGCGAATCGCTGAAATCCCTTCTATTTTTTTGTCGTTGACGAGCTGCCCCATCTTTTCAAGCATCGCGCCCTTGTTCACCTGGTAGGGAATCTCAGAGACGATGATGCTCTCTTTACCGCTTGCCGATGTTTCGACCTCCGTTCTGGCGCGAACAACAATTTTGCCCCTCCCCGTCTCAAACGATTCCCGGACCCCATCGTAGCCGTAAATAATTCCTCCTGTTGGGAAATCGGGGGCCTTGATGTATTGCATTAAACCGGCGATATCAATATCGCGGTTGTCAATATATGCGATGATTCCATCGGCAATCTCACGAAGGTTGTGGGGAAGGAGGTTGGTGGCCATTCCCACAGCAATTCCGGAAGCCCCGTTGATGAGCAGGTTAGGAATGCGGGCAGGAAGTACCGTAGGCTCTTCCAGCGAATCATCAAAGTTCAGCCCAAAGTCTACCGTATCTTTCCCGATATCCGAAAGCATTTCCTCGGCAATCCGGCGAAGCCGGGCTTCGGTATAACGCATAGCGGCCGGTCCGTCTCCGTCAATGGAACCGAAGTTGCCCTGCGGATCAACCAGCGGATAGCGAAGGGACCACGATTGGGCCATCCTGACCATAGCATCGTAAACAGAACCATCGCCGTGCGGGTGATACTTGCCGAGCACTTCCCCCACAATACGAGCAGATTTCTTGTGCGGTCTGTTGGAAACAACCCCGAGGTCCTGCATCGCGTAAAGCACCCTTCGGTGAACGGGTTTTAACCCGTCGCGAACATCGGGAAGGGCCCGCGATACAATCACCGACATTGAGTAATCAATGTAGGCGGACTTCATTTCCTCTTCGATGTTTATCGGTATAATGTTCTCGTTATCTGCCATATGTAACTAACTGATAATATGCACGATTTATTAAAACGGAAGGCACGGCAAATATAACAATTCCCCGTGCAGCGATTTACGCGTGAGCTGGAAAATGAAGGAATTCCGGCAATATGTTGCAAAAAAAAGGAAACGGGTAGCGTTCGAAAAACCGCATGGCCGGTGCATAGAATCTGCTCTCTGGACGGTGCGTCACGGCTGAAGTTATCTTTGACGGCCAATCAACTCGAAAGCGGTATGATGGATTATGAAGCCACCCTGGAATACCTGTATAAAATGTTGCCGATGTATCAGCGGCAAGGACCGGTGGCTTACAAGAAAGACCTGAGCAATACGCTGGCTCTGACCAACGCGATGGGCAGACCTCACCTTCGCTTTCCTTCCATTCATATTGCCGGAACCAATGGCAAGGGCTCTGTGGCACACCTTTGCGCAGCCGTACTTCAATCGGCCGGATACCGGGTCGGGTTGTACACCTCTCCGCACCTGAAAGATTTTCGCGAGCGAATTCGCCTCAACGGCGAGATGGTTTCCCGCGAAGAAGTAGTTCAGTTTGTTCAAAAACACCGACAATTAATCGAGGATATTTCCCCCTCTTTTTTTGAGGCAACGGTGGCGATGGCTTTTGAGCGCTTTGCCGAATGGGAAGTGGAAATTGCCGTGGTGGAAACCGGACTTGGCGGCAGACTGGATTCCACCAATATCATCCATCCTATCCTTTCGGTCATCACGTCTATCGGACATGACCACCAGGCGCTGCTCGGGCCGGACCTCGCGTCCATTGCCGGGGAGAAGGCGGGCATCATCAAATCCGGAGTGCCGGTAGTTATCGGCGAATGGCGCGCGGAAACCTATCCCGTTTTTGTCCGTCAGGCCGAGGCACTTCAGGCTCCACTTTTTCTGGCTCCGGAAACCATTTCGCTTGAAGAAGTTGAGCAAACGAAACGCGGTTTGGAATTTCGCTGGCGAAAGGCCGGAGGAAAACGTTCACCGCTTCTTTGCTGCGGTTTAGCCGGTGATTATCAGCAAACGAATCTGAAAACCGTACTTCAAACCTTGCTTTTGGTGGAAGAGTGCGGATTTTCGATTCCCGAATCGGCTTTGAAAAACGGGCTGGCCGATGTTTGCCGTCTAACCGGATTCCGGGGTCGCTGGGATGTGTTGCAGCAAAATCCTCTCGTGGTCGCAGACGGAGCCCATAATCCCGAAGGGCTTCAGATATTATTTGAACAAGTACGGCGGATAGCCTGTAGCAAATTGCGAATTGTAACAGGAACGGTCAACGACAAGGACCTGAAAGGGGTGCTTCCCTGTTTCCCGCAGCAAGCCCAATACTACTTCTCGCGGCCAGATATCCCGCGTGGGCTGGACGCCTTAATTCTACAGGAAAAAGCAGCCGGGTTAGGCTTAACCGGCAAGGTCTATTCCTCGGTGGTGGCGGCTCTTGATGCCGCGCTGTCAGATGCCGCTCCGGATGATTTTATATTGATCTGCGGCAGCCTGTTTGTCATTGCAGAAATACCTTTTGAGAATTTCGAAAACGACCCTGATCGATTGGTTGAGGCTTTGATATAAGGGCTGCCTTCAGGTTTGATGGTGAGGTTCAACAGCAGCGTTTATTCCAACCGTTTACCGTCAACGTAGCTGACTACAAAAGCATCCTTTAGACCTCGGCTTCTGAGGACTTGCTGAATAGCGTTGGCTTCCGAATATTTCGGGTAGTAACCCACAACGATAACCGAAACGCCATTGGCCTTCTTATCAACAAGGACCAGCCCCAAATCTCCGTAAGCAGAAAATGCCGCCGTATTGGTTGTGCCATAGGCAATTTGAACGGCATAGCTAACCCCCTGTTTCCACCATTCCGAAGTCGCGTTTGCAGCATCGGCTGGGATATTTTCCGCTTCACTCCGGGGTTCTGTGCGCGGGACTACCGTTGGTGATAGAGCGGGAATTGCCAGTTCGGAACTTGTCCTGCGTCCGGTATTAGCCGGGTTTTCCGGGGGAACAGGTTTCTTACGGGCAACGGGCCGGTTTTCACTCGTTGACTTTTCCGTTCGTGGCGCCGGTGCCGGCACCGGATCGGGCTCGAGGACAACCGTTTTTCTGGCTTTCGTGTTTTTATTTCGATCTGCCCGGCTTTGCTGATCGGACAGTCCGGCATCCTCCCGGTTCAACTCATCGCCAACCCCTATCGCGGCTGCGCGCGATGCCTCCTGCTGGCGGTTTAATAAACTTGAAGACGCGCGTTGCGAAGGGTCAGTGACGGGATTACCCGGACTTTTCTGAACGATGAGCGGCTCATTCGGCTCATTTGGATCACCTGGACCCTGATCCATTCCGGGAATTTTGGCCAGGTACTTCCCATCATCGCCGAATGCATTTTTGTATAGGTTTACCGCTGGGGACTCTACTTCCTCGCTATAGAGGACCCTGTCAAAACTCAACACTTTAAATTCTGTCCGGCGGTTCACCTGGTGCTGTTCTTCGGTGCAGGCCACATCACTGGCGCAACCATTCCGAAGTGCGTATTCTCCATAACCCCTGGCTACCAAACGGTCTTTGGCGATGCCTTTGGTGACCAGATAATCCACGCAAGTCTCCGCGCGTTTTTGGGACAACCCTTTGTTGTAGTCATCACTCCCCCGGCTATCGGTATGGGAAGAAATTTCAATCTTGAGCGAAGGGTACTGTTCAAGCAACGCGGAGAGATTGTCCAAATCACCCACGGCATCTTCCCGGATATAATAACGTCCATAATCGTAATAAATATTCTTGAGCTCAATAATCAGATCCTCCTTGATTTCCGTAAGTTCCAGTACGGTAGCCAGTTCTGCGGATTCCGACATGCCCATGGTACTGACTACGTCATTGTCATCCAGGTATCCAAGTTTTCGACCCGCAATATAAAATGTGCAGTTCGGCTCCAACCTCACGCGAAGCAGGCCTTCATCATCGGCGGCTACTTCATTGTTGACGTTGGTGCATTTATTGTAAACCATGACCCGGGCATCGGTAAGGGGAATGCGGGAATCTTTGTCAACTACCTGCACCACCAGTTTGAGTACCAGGGTATCTTCAAGGGCAAAATCCAGATGAACGGATGCCGGAAACTTCAGATCGCCGATTTCTACCGGAAGCACTTTTCGCAGGTGTCCCGGGGCCGAGGCAACCAGTTCGTATTTCCGGTTGGTACCAACAGCAAATTGATACTCGCCATTTAGTCCGGAAGAAGTGCGCGACCGCTCCTCACCGGACAGGCGCAGGCGCAACACCGCGCCACTGATTTTTTCACCCGTGAATGCGTTGAGTACCGTACCTCCGAGTTCAATGCCCACATTTTTCACGCCGTAAACATCATCCCGGCCGGCTCCGCCAAAGCGATTGGATACCATAAATCCGGTGGAAAGCTGCTCGTCAAAAATCAGCCCGAAATCGTCCCGGGATGAATTCAGGGGCTTGCCCATGTTGCGCGGCACCTGCCACTCCTCCCCTTCTTTTCGCGTTTCAAAAACATCGAGGCCACCCAAACCCGGCAATCCGTCGGAGGCGTAAAAAAGCGTGCCATCTGCATGTAGAAAAGGAAACATCTCATCGCCCGGGCTATTGATTTTCGCGCCCGGATTGATCGGATCACCCCAGGCTGAACCGTCGGCTTTAAGCGCCGCAAAATAAAGATCGGCCCCGCCAAATCCCCCGGGCATATCACTGCTGAAGACCATCAAAAGACCATCTGTACTCAATGACGGATGGGCACATGAATATTCCTGGTTGTTGAATGGAATGGCTGTTTCTCCGGTAACCATCCAGTTACCGGACGAAGAAGTGCGGATCGCTTTTTGAATAGACAACTTAAGCAGGCCACTGCGCAGGTGGGCGGCTCCTTCCGTTCCCTCTGCCCCGCGGGGACTGCTCTGCGTAAAATACAAGACCCGGTCCCCGCTCAGGCTGCCCGGCCCTTCGTGGTACCGTGCATTGACATTGCCCTTCAGCGGGCGGACCTTTTCATCGCTGACCATACCCTCCGCATCTCTGCCGACCGTATAAAAGTCCATGAAAGGCGCATCATACCAGTCGTTATTGCGCCGCACACCGAGAATAGTATCGCGGTCAGCGGCAAACAAGAGACCATCCGTTCCGTAAAATGCCGGGCCAATTTCCGATCGGGCGGAATTGAATGGCAACGTTTGAATTTCTGCCGGAAAAGACTGACTGATCAGATCTTCAATATGGCTGCAGGCTTCAGCAAAGGTTTTTCCCCGGGAATCTTCCGGTCTGGCTTTGGCATATGACAGAAACCATCCACGAGCCTGGTCGTATTTCTCGTTGGCCATCAAGGCTTGCGCATAATACAACCGGTAAACGGGATCCAGCGTGTCAATGCCTATTTGTGCGCCTATTTGTGCGCCTATTTGTGTGCTTATTTGTGCATCAAAAAGCGTTGAATACCAGTATTCAGCCCGCACGTAATCATCCGTGAGCCTGCAGGCATCGCCCAACCGGATTCGCAATTTCGGATCATCGGAATCACCGGCCAGTTCTTCGTACAGCGGTATTGCCGCGCTAAAGGCGAGTTGGTCGAAAAACTTTTCCGCCCGGTTCAGTTTAGTGCTGATTTCCTGCCCCTGAATAGTACCGCAAAGGAGGAACACAATAGATAATATGACAAATTGACTCCTCACTTTAAAAATATTTAATTTTACGAGGGGTCACTGCGGCATTGCGGTCAGCGATAAATTCATACCGAAGCACCACTTCATGAGATCCACCGTGAAAATCCGAAATATCGCTGATGCCGTAATCATAAGCATAACCCATCATCAATTGTTCGGTCACTTGAAATTCCGTCATCACGCCAAGCGCGTCTGAAGTGCGCCAGGCGGCTCCCACCCAAATTCGCTCAGCCAGTAACAACGCCAGGTTAATCTCGCCGCTCAACGGAGCGCCTTCTTTTCCGGGCCCGGCAAACTTAACTAACCCCGAAGGTCTTAGTTTTAGATTGCGGTTTATGGGTAGAATATATCCCGCCATCATATAGCTGTGACGGTTCAGCCTGGAGTTCTCCGGCGATCCGGGAACCAGGTCTTTCAATTCATTTTCAATCAGCCTCGGTACACTCAAACCGGCATATGCCCTGCCGGGCATGTACCAATACAATCCAAATCCCGCATTGGGATAAATGCCACTGAGGTCCTGGGAAAAAGCGGCATCACCGGGCGCGAGTGGGTTCAGGTCTGTCAGCGTTGAACGGTAGTTCAGAATACCGGCCTGCAGCCCTATGGAAAGCACAGAACCGCCGAGCGGAACTTTGTAACTGTAGGTTGTGAAAACGCCGAGGTCATGAGTTACCCCAAGGCGATCGTCGTAAACCAGCAAACCCAAACCTACCCGGTTGTGAAAAGCCGGACCATGTGCGGCAAAGCTGATCGTCTGTGGAGCGCCCTCCAGTCCGGACCACTGACGGTGGTAAAGGCTGGTCAGGCTAATGAGATTATCGGTGCCTCCATAAGCGGGATTCAACGCCAGTTTGTTGAAGTTGAACTGGGTGAACTGGTAATCCTGCTGCCCGCTTGATTCGGACCTAATGCCGATCAGCAGAACGAACAAAACGGGAAGCCGCAGGAAGATATTCTTTATGGCCATATGGCTGATCGTTGATATTATCGGTGAATAACAAGATATCCGGCCAAGGGCTCACTTTCCTGGCCAAGTCCGAGGCGGTAATAGTAGGTTCCCGCCGGCAAATCTGTGCCGTTCTCCGTTTTCCCCGGCCAGCCTCCGGTATAAGCAGCCGTGCGGAAAACTTCGGTTCCCCATCGATTAAAGATCACGAGTTCATTTTCGGGAAACTGATCAATTCCCCGGATATCAAAAAAATCATTGACACCGTCACCATTTGGGCTGAAGGCATCGGGTACCTGGAACTGAGGAACCACGGTGATATAAACCCAGGCCGTATCGCATACCCCGAAGCTATTGCAAAGCGAATAGGCGAAACTGTCTGCCCCCGTAAAACCGAGTGGAGCCGTGTAGAGAAAGGTGCCGTCCGGACCGGCAGAAACGCTGCCAACCGCTGCTCCGGTCACCAGCGAAACCACAATATCATCGCGATCGGGATAGATGTCGTTTACCAGAACTTCGATTTCCTGCGTTTCCCCTTCAACAGATTGTACATTATCATCTACTGCATCCAGCGGAAGATCGCATCCGTCACCGAGAGGAACCGGACCAGCCGCCAAACAATTGGCGGCGTCCTGGATTTCCACTTCATAAACTCCGGGGCTGAGTCCGGTGCGATCGGGCTCAACGGAACCGTCTAACCAGTTGATGGAAAATGCCGGTACCCCGGCCAGGATCGTGAGATTAATGACTCCGTCCTGGAGCGATTCACAGGAGATGCCCTGCACATCCGCTTCGGCTTCCACGCCGTCTGATCCGCGGATTTCTGTGGTCTGTGCGGTCTGGCATCCGGCAGCATCCCTGGCAACCAGCGTATAAAAGCCGGGAGGAATTCCACTTAACGCGGAAGTAGTATCCGCAGATGACCAGCGATACCGGTACGGTGCGGTTCCCCCGCTGATTGTTGATGTAGTGCTGCCACTGGCTGCGCCACAAAATGCCGGCAACGTACTTAGGCTTAACTCGAGATCGCCGTCTTCTACTGAAATGGCCAGAGTATCTGCACAGCCATTGATATCCGCAATCCTGACAAAATACAAACCGCTGCGCAGGCCGGTTGCCACCGCACCCGACGAACCCGTGCTCCAGCTATAACTGAAGGGAGGTGTACCTGCCGTTGGAGAAAGGCTGACCGTTCCGTTGTTTGCGCCACACGTGGAAGGCGCTGTTGGGGTAATCGTTGCCGCAAGATCGTTGTTCTCCCTAATCACCGTCTCCCCCTG
>JANNSM010000432.1:0-13234 GCA_031402635.1 Bacteroidota bacterium
GGATCACCGCCGGGATATCGTAAAGCGTAAGGAAGTTGCCTGAAATGGTATCGCTGACGTTGGCGTAAAGGAAATAGTTGCCGTTGAAATCCATGTCCGTCCGGTAGCTGTTTACGGACAGGGTTGACGTATAGCCGTGTGTCAGGTTGAAGCTGGTGAAGTATTTCTGCAACGCCTTGATTTTGCTAAGGCCATTGTAGGTGACCCGCCAGTTGGGCACTGGCATGGTTTCAAAAATATTGAGGTTGATTTTATCGCGGTTGTTGCGCAAATCATCGGGCGTGAGCCCTTTGTAAGCTGCCAGGAAAGCCGGGATCAGCACATCCTGAGAATAGGGACCATAACCTTCCGTATAGTTCTCATAGCTCACCGAACCGGTGTCCACCGGCGGGGTGAAAACGCCTTCACTAAAAGGGTTGAGCTCGGCAAGGTAAGCGGCAATTTCCACCCGGTTGTCTTCCAGATTGTTGAAGAGGATGGACACATCATTCTCGTCAAAATCGCTTCGGAAAAGCGTATTCCAGGCAACATAAGTTACGTTGAAACTGCCAACATCAATGGGGTTCAGACTCTCATAGAGCGGATCTTCTACGGTTTGCGTATTGCGGAAAAACTCGCTGTGGTTGCGGCTGAACGTTTTGTCAACATTCAACTCAATTCTCAAATCGCGGGCGGGTTCAACGGTGGCTTTGATAGAGAGGTTCTCCGAATAGTTCTGGGTAAACAATTGATTCAGCGACGGCGAACTCGAAATCCAGCCCTTGTTGGAAGCGTCTTTGAGCCAGGTATTTCCGGGTTGAATGCCCGCAACAAAATCCCAGCCCGGCCCGCCTTGACCGGGAGTAATCCCGAGGTATTTCGGGGTGAGCATATAGCCTGGAACGTTAGTGGCGTAGTTCTGGGAATAATTAACCGTGACCCGTTTGACGCCTAATATGACGCGAAAAATTACATCGAGCAGGGCATCAACTGCCGGACTGGTTTTATCTTCTTCGCCCTCTTCCTCTCCCTCCTTTTTCTTCTCGTCGCCGGTATCGGTTTTATCATCCTTTGGTGGCGGCTCGGCATCCCAGTCTTCGCCGGCATCATCTCCCCATTTACCAAATTCCGCTCCGTCAGCGGCCGGCTTGACATCGGAATTGTACTTTTTGAGGAAAGGGATTTTGTTGTAAAAATTCTTGAAGTTCAGTTCGGTATTCAGGGTCCTGGTTTGGGTGTTTCCAATGAGGTGACCCAGGGTATCCGCGAGTCCCAGCGAACCGGCCGTCCAGGAATAAGCGCCGGAGTAGCCGGCGCGAACCGTTACCCAATCCAGAATCGGAATCTTTTTGAATGGCAGCGTATAGTTTACGCCAAGCGTTTGCCGGTAGGAGATATTCCTGCCAAAATCAAAAACATTCTGCCACATTGAATCCCGCTTGACTTTGGTATCCAACAGCCCGAAGGGTTCGTCAATCCGGCTTTGGTTCGTTGCCGAATAGTCCACCTTGATGCTCTTGGTCAGGTCCCAACGGACGTTGTAAAAACGATCCCAGGTAAAGAACTTGTTGAATGTCGGGATGGTCAGCCCGTCACCGTAAATGTCCCGCAAAATCGTTTCGCCAAACTGGCGGTTCAGCTCCGTGCGGAAACTGTAGGAATTCGGAATCAGGTTGAGGTTGATATCGCGGATCAGCGCCAGGTATTTCTTGTCCCTGGAAATCATTTTTTCAAAGGGCGAAATGTAGAGGGCCTTGCCGGTAAAGTTGTACGACATCGCTCCCTTGTGCCGCTTGATCAGGTCGGATTCAATAACCGGATCGGATAAGAAAGTCTCTGAGTACGCGTACGTGAAATCGAAGTTTTCAATATCCCAGGGCATCGGGGTTTTCCCCTTGCGTTCACGCTCGATGCGCACATTGGTGAAGTTGATGCTCTTGATGGACTGGTAGCTCTGCACCGAGCGTTTGTAGATGCCGGCGGAATCCGTCCCGAATAGTGTCCGGATCTCGTCGAGATTGGGATCAAGCACCACGTCAAACGTGTAAGGATCAAACTCGGGTGTGGAAAAACTCTCGTTGATGCTGGCGTAGAAAGGCAATTTTACCCCCCACTTTGAGGGAAGAAATTTGCCGAGTTCCAGGTTGATGGAGGCATCATACTGGAAGAAGTTGTCCAGATAGCGCTCGGCGATCTGCTGTTCCAGCGTACCAAAACCAATGGTATGCATATTGGCCGAAAGGGTCGCTGAACCCAGGTCGGCCAGTTTGACATCCATTCGGCCCAGCGCAGCCCACCCCCCCTGCTCATTGATATCCGAAAGCCGCAGTTCGTTAACCCAGACCTCCGTACAAAAACTCTGCCCTGTACCGACTGCTTCCTTGGTATTGCGGACACCGATCATCACCTGCTCAACATAACCCAGGTCGGGGTTTCCGATGATGGTCAGCTTGTAGCGGTCATTTTCACCCGGTCCGTAAATGTTTTCGAGTTCATAGGGCACAAAAGGCGAAATACCGGCTGCGTTTCTTTCCACTTTAACCGTGACAAAAGAATCCATCGGGAAATCAATCCGCGTTCGCCAGATGGCCTTCTTGACCTCGTCATCATCAATGGTGCCCGGCGGCAAGTCCTCCGGCCGGGTAATGAGCAAGGGCACTTCGAGCTCGTAAAAGTTCTGCGTAAAGTCCGAGCCGATTCGCAAAAAGAGTGTCAGGTCACCATCGGTAGGACGCAGTGCTTCGGAAGCGCCAATCAGCGCTTCGCCGTGCGCATCCATGAGCAGGCGCTTGTACCGGCGAAGATCCAGGTTGAGCTGTTTGAAAATGGCGCGGGCATCCCCGTCGCTGAGTTCGCAGATCTGCATGCTCAGCGCCTGTTCATTCTGCAAAAAAGCCGAAGTGCCCGGTCCGGCCACAATGGCTTCCCGGATTGCGTTCGGCGGCAGGCTGTACGGAATCGGTTCGCGCTCGGAGTTTTCTTCAAGGCTCACCGCAGAAACGTTGAAATCGGTTTCACCCGAAGCGTCATCCGGGATATATTCTCCCGGATTCAGCAAACTGAACTGGTAGCGCCGCCACTGGTTGCGCACCAGTTCCAGCCGACCAAAACGCATGATGACCGGCTCGTCAAATCCGGTCATGAACATCCGGATGAAACGGATTGAACGGAAATCGTTGATGTTGCCCACTTTCTGATCAAACTCCGCCACGGGAATCTTGAACTGAATCCAGCGGTAGGGTGCCACATCGCCGTCCAGGAGTGTCTCCTGCCCTTCAACCACACTGGTCACGTAACGGTCTCCTTCGCCCATGCCGGGTCTGAACGGGATGCGGTACGAAAAGAATGCCTCGGTTTCATTGAGCGTGAAGTCGCGGTTGAGGTCCTCGGAGTTGGGCAGGTTGGTGGAGGAAGTCGGGTAGGCCTCCGGCGAAGATTCCGATGTGGGTGAATTGCCCTGGGCGTTGTTGTAGCGCTTGTAGCGGTCCAGAATCGGGACCTGAAGGTCATCGTAATCACTGCCACGGTAGTAGTGATAGTTGTCGTGCGAAGGGTCCACCGTGATTTCGCCAATGATCCCCGGATCTACCCCTGCCGCTGCTAAGTCAACATCCACGTACTGCGAAAAGAAGCTGCGCTCCTGCTCGTCATTCTGGCCGTCCAGACCCTTGTCCTGGTTCTGCCGGGATGCGGGATCGTTGTCAAATGCCGTTGTAATCGGTTGGGTCCGCGGCACCAGTGCCCAGTTGGTCTCATCCAGATTTTCGGTTGCCCCGTCGCGGTCCAGGCCGTTTTCAAAAAACATCCGGGAATCCTTCAAAATATCCTCGGAAATGTTGCCGATGTTGATATAAAGTTCACCCGCATCAACCGGCACCGTTTTGTCCGGGGCATCCAGGTAAGGGTCCATGACCCAGAACTCGATAAATTCGATATTGGCTGCCTCAAAGTCGTTGGTCTGCAATTCCCGCATGATTCCGCCCCAACGGGTATCCGGTTCACGCAGCTTGCCATCCGCGGCAAGACCGGCTGAAATGCCGGTCGGCAATGCGTCAAAGTTGTACGGACCAAGTTCCGACGGATAATAAGCCAGGTCAAACGTGGCCATCGTGGTCAGCGTTCCCGGAGCAAACTGCTGCGTGGGAAAGATCTCCAGCTCGCTGACCTGCCGCACAAAGTTGCTGCTCTGGTCATCGCGGGAAATGTGGCTCGGGGTTGCGGCGTTATTGGTCAGGAACAGCGGATCAATCGTGTACCAGGCCAGCTTGGCCCGGTTATAACCATATTCCAGATTATCGAAACGCTCCGCCTCGGGAAACAGCACCCGGTCATCAGCTCCGCGGACTCCGGCGGGCGTGGAGGCAATTTCCCACGCTATAAATGGAAAACGCAGGTCATAAGCCGCGCGGCTGCCTTCAAAGTCATCGAGGAAAATCACCCCCTGCCCATCCTGGTCAATGGCCGATGAACTTCCCGGTTTGAAATTGGCAACCTCACCGGAGAACGTGACCGTTGATGCCTCTTTGGTGCCATAAAGCGGCAACTTGTCCAGGGCGCGGGTCAGCCAGGGCGCTTCGGTAGAATAATTCAGGTCAAATCCCAGCATCCGGTTCTGAATCGGATCGTCACCGACGTTTACTTTCTGGGTGAAGGGCCGCTCGCTCAGGCGAAGCACGGTTGCCCCAATCGTGAAGTCGTCGCTGATCCAGTAGTCAAACCGCGAACCCAGCAACGTCTTGACCTGGAAGCCAAACAGGTTGTTGTTTTCAAAATTGACATTGATGGGAAGGCCGGAATTGAGGATGGATTCGTCCATAATTTTGATTCGACCCAGATTATAGTCAACAGTGAACTGTACGTTTTCCTGCAACGCCTGACCGCCAGCCGTCACGGTTACCGATCCGCGCGGCAGGTTAAAGGTGCCCAGGTAAATGTCCGAACTCACCGAGCTCTTGTATTCGCCCTGCATCACAAAGCGGTTAAACTGGGGAAACTGCTCGGCTATAATTGGCGTCTCCGTATAGAGTTCGTCGTAGGCGTAGTTGTTGGCCTCCGGGTCCGGGGAGCCGTCATCGTTCACAAAAACACTTCTCAGGTAAGAGCCGAAGGGCTCCAGTACCGGGAAAATGATCTTGCCGGTTGCCGGCAGAATGGTCACCCCGGGGATAAAGTCAAAGACCCCGTCCGGCTGAGGGTCATTGTTGTTGTTCAGGTTGTCCAGATTCAGCAGGGTGATCAGGGGCTTGCCGTTTACCCGGGGGTTATCTGCCGGGATATAGCGCTTGAATCCGCCCCCGGGATCCTGATAGACCAGGTTCATCCGGAACCCGTCCTGGGTGATTTGAAAACCGCCGAAGGAATAGATGTTTTTCATCATCAGGTCCCACATCGGCAAGTCAATCCGGTTGCTGGTCGGCTTGAGCAGTTTGAGGAAGATCACGTTGCTCGTGTCCACATTCGGCGGAAGCTCATCCGTGAATTCACCCACCTGATACGTCCGGCCATTCAGCGTGTATTCGTAAGCAACGGCCAGCACATCATCGGGCTGCAGAGACGAGTTGATGCTCAGATAACCGAGCTGTCCGTTGAGCGTGTATTCGTTGGGAAGCAGTTTGCGACCTCGGGTCTTTTCAAAGTCGCGGACGGGCTGCATCTTGAAGGGTCCGGTGGGGTCCGTCAGGGTTGAGGTCACATTGTTCAGGTCGCGGGCGCTGCTGGTGCGGGCAAGATCGCCGTAAAGGTCGTTGGCGTAGTTGCTGGCTGGTCCGCCCGGGTCAAGCGGGTTGATGGTTCCTCCTCGAGACGTACTCCAGAAAATGGAATCCGCTTCGCCCATGTCCGCAAAACCAACGATATCCCGGGTGTTGATGGTTGCGCCGGTGGTATTGGTGACCCACACTTCGATGCGGTTAACATATACCGGCGAATTGATGAAAGGAAGCGTGCTCAGCCAGGGTTCGTAGTTGTCCCGGAAGTAATGGCCGAGAAAATAGTGCCGGAAGGCGTCGTACTGATTGGTAAATACTTCGAATTCCCGACGCTGTGCACCGCCTTGTACCTGAATAGATTGCGTTTCTGAGCGCTGCTGGCTCATGATGCTGGTCCAGCTCAGGCGGCCAAATTGCATCTTGGTTTTGAAGCCGAAAAGGCTTTGGGTTCCGGGAATCAGTGTTGACGTCAGCGGCAGGCTTACGTTACCCGCCTCAATGGACTGCACGATATCATCTTCAAACCCCGTGTATTCCAACTTGACCTGGTTTTCAAAGTCAAATGTGGCCTCCGTGTTGAAATTGGTGGTCAGTTTCAGTTTCTCCCCGATTTTTCCCAGCACCGACATGTTGATGTTCATGTCGAAATCAAATCCGCCCTGGCGGCGCTGGCGCTCGGTGAGAATCGGGTTTTCGATGTTCTGGAAACTTCCCCCGAACGTCAGGTCTATGTTGCCTGAGGGGCGAATGTCCACATTGCAGCCCCCGAAAAGGCGGCAGAAAAATTCGTTGCCTACGTAAAGCTGGGGGACGGTTCCGCCGCCGCTGAGCAGAGACTCGCCCTGGGAGCGCTCCTGCCAGTAGTCTTGCAGGGATTTTTTGCTCTCGGCCTCCAAAAAGTCGTCAAACGAGTAGTAAGCCGGGTCGCGGAAAGGAATGCCGCCAATCTCCTGGGTCACCACATACTGCCCGGTTACCGGATCGTAGGTGACCGTTTGCTGCACACTTCCGGGGTCACCCAGGTTGAAGGCATTCTGATCCTGCTGAAAGATGTCCCCTTCCTGGGTATCATCAAACGGGTAAGGCAGGGAATCGCCACCACCGGTATCGCCGGAATCAATGGCCGCCATTGCGGTGAATGGGAGCAACGGCGCTACCGGGTTACCAGGTCCTGCCGGTTCCGCAGCAGTTACCGGGGTCTCGGGTTCTGTCCACGCATACAGCGGGAGGCCGGCTTCCGACTGGAAACCGCCTTTAGACGTATTGCGAAGTTCAGTGGACAAAAAAGCCACACTGACCACCGCCCCTACACCGAACAGCGCGTAGATTTTGGTCAAATACAAATCCTTAACCCTTTACATGTTTTGCAGAGCCAGCTTGATCAGGGCCTCGACCGACGAGATAACAGGCTGATGCTTAATTGCTTTCGCGATTGCCTTTTCGCTGGCAGGACGTCCGAAGCCCAACATGACCAAAGCGGATAACGCTTCGTCTTTTGTTGTATTGTGCGGTAATCCCGGAATACTTTCCGCAGCCGGGCTGGATTTCATGACCTTGTCTTTCATTTCCAGAATAAGTCTTTTCGCTGATTTAGGACCAATACCCTTGATTGTTTTAATCCTGTTTTCATCCTCTTCCACAATTGCCTGAATCAATTCGCCAGGTGACATAGACGAAAGGACCATCCGGGCTGTTCCAGGTCCGACACCACTTACAGCGATAAGCTTTTGAAACAATTCGCGCTCATCCCGGCCTGAAAACCCATATAGCGTGTGGGCATCTTCCTTAACATGAAGGTGCGTAAACAGCTTACATCGGTCCAGAGAATGGATTTGCTCAAACGTGTAAAGGCTGATATGGACAGCGTATCCCACCCCCCCCGTTTCCAGCACTACCTGGGTCGGGGTGATTTCTGTGAGTTTTCCTTCTAAGTATGCAATCATGGCTCCCCCCCCCTTGCCACAGCCCGTTTCCAGCTCTAAAGTCAAAGCAGTAAACCGACCGGTGCAGAAAGCCGCAAGTTATGGAAAAATCGCAGCCTGCTACCCCGTCCTGTACGTGTTAAACCGCGACACGTTGCAAAAAATAGACATTCGTTTCCTTTTTATCCGCCATCGGCAAAAGGAACCACGGATTGGTGACCCGCCAGGGTTGGAAAAGCCGAAAGCAGTTTACGGTCTCAGTCTTTATTGTATAAAATAAACAAGCACTATTTTGAAAGTGCAAAGAAAGTGCCGTATAAAACTTATGAAATCATGGCCGCCGGAATTAACCAGACGGAACGACCAGGTTTAGCCCGAAATCGCGTTGCCGGACCTGACCTCACTTTGCACGATGCGCCCATGATGGAAATTTATTGGGACGCGAATCCCTATATTTTGTTCAAGAATCATGATGTCATCAACAATAAGGTCTCGCTTGAATACAAAATAATGTTATCAAGTATTCACTGGGAGAACTAATTCTCCTTTCCCGGAATTGCTGATTAGTAATTAATTAAACACAACCTCAATGCTTCCCGTTCGGGCTGAACTGGTCGGCCTCGGTGGAGCCTTTGAGGGCTGTAGTGCTGGAAGTACCGCCCATAACGGTATTTTGAACGGCGTCAAAATAACCGGTTCCGACAAAGCTCTGGTGCTTGGCGGCGCGGTACCCGGCGGTTTCGTTAGCGAATTCCCGCTGCTGTAGCTGGCTATATGCCCACATTCCTTCTTGTTTGTACGCGCTGGCCAGTTCAAACATGGAGTTGTTCAGCGCATGCCAGCCAGCCAGGGTGATAAACTGGAACTTGAATCCCATGGCATTGAGTTCTTCGCGGAAGCGCTTCATGGTCATTTCATCCAGGTTGGCCTGCCAGTTGAAACTCGGGGAGCAGTTGTACGCCAACAGTTGATCGGGGTATTGTTTGCGTACAGCCTCAGCAAATTTGCGGGCTTGCTCGAGGCTGGGCTTGGAGGTTTCCATCCAGATCAGATCGGCATACGGAGCGTAGCTCAGCGCGCGATCAATACAAGCTTCGAGACCGTGGCGGACGTAGTAGAATCCTTCCGTTGAGCGCTCGCCGGTTACAAAGGGTTTGTCGCGGTCGTCCACATCAGAAGTGATGAGGTTGGCAGCTTCGGCGTCCGTACGGGCAATGACAATACTTGGTACGCCACAAACGTCTGCGGCGAGCCGGGCGGCCACCAGCTTGTTGATGGCTTCCTGCGTGGGAACAAGCACCTTTCCACCGAGATGACCGCATTTCTTGGCCGAGCTGAGCTGGTCTTCGAAATGGACCCCGGCAGCGCCGGCCTGAATCATGTGTTTCATCAGTTCGAAGGCATTCAGATTGCCACCAAAACCGGCTTCGGCATCCGCTACCAACGGAACCATCCAGTCTATTCGGGTATCGTCTTTCATCCAGTGAATCTGGTCGGTTCGAAGCAGCGCATTGTTGATCCGGCGCACCAACGCCGGCACGGCGTCAACGGGATAAAGGCTTTGATCCGGATACATGGTCTCCGCGGTGTTGGCATCGCCGGCCACCTGCCAGCCGCTGACGTAAATGGCGTTGAGCCCGGCTTCCACTTCCTGAATGGCCTGATTGCCGGTCAGGGCGCCAAGTCCGGTAACCGGGCCGGCTTCATGAAGCCCTTTCCAGAGTTTTTCGGCGCCATGGCTGGCCAGCGTGTATTCAATCTGCACCGAGCCGCGAAGGTTGACGACTTCGGCTGCGCCGTAGGGGCGAACGGTGTTCTTCCAGCGGGGATTATTGTTCCAGTCGCTGATGAGTTGGTCAATTTGAGCCTGGCGGGTCATGGGTCATGAGGAATTTAGGTGACGGAAAAGAGAATAAACATTGAAAAGGATGGCATCCAGGGAAAATGATCAGAGATAATCGTATGCGGGCAGCGTAAGAAATTCTACGAAGTCCCGGCTGCGGATCAGGTCATCAAAAAGTTCGGCAGCTTTGGCAAATCGGCCGCGGTCATAGCGTTCGTTTCCAACGTAAGCCCGGATCTTTTGGAGTTCCTGGGGAATCATTTGCGCTACCATCGGGTAAATAATGACTCGTCCGTCATCCAGAGAACTTCTCCGCTGAATCCATTGCCAAACCTGTGTTCTGGAAATTTCTGCTGTTGCTGCATCTTCCATCAGGTTGTACAACGCGGCGGCGCCAACACCTTTGAGCCAGCTTTCGATATACAAAATCCCGACGTTAATATTGAGCCGCAGACCGGCTTCCGTGATGTTGCCTTCGGGTGGTGTAAGCAGATCGGCTGCGCTGACGTGCAAATCTTCCCGTTTTACGTGAATCTGATTTTGACCAGGCATGTTCCGGTCGAAAATTTCCAGGGCTACCCCAACCAGTCCGGGATGAGCCACCCACGTACCGTCGTGCCCGTTGCGCACTTCCAGCTCTTTGTCGCTGCGCACCTTCGCGATCGCCGCTTCATTGGCTTTTTCGTCATCCTTGATCGGGATGAAGGCGGCCATGCCGCCCATGGCGTGAACATTGCGACGGTGGCAAGTCTGAATAACCAGTTGTGAATACGCACTCATAAACGGCACCGACATCGTCACCTGACCGCGCTCGGGAAGCACATAGCCCTCGAGGTTGCGCAGGCGTTTGATGTAACTGAAAATGTAATCCCAGCGTCCGCAATTCAACCCGGCGCTGTGTTCCCGCAGTTCGTAAAGAATCTCGTTCAATTCAAAGCTGGCCAGAATCGTTTCAATCAGCACCGTTGCTTTGATCGTCCCGGAGGGCAGACCGAGCTGTTCCTGTGCGCGGAGGAAAACATCATTCCACAAACGGGCTTCAAGGTAACTCTCCAGTTTGGGCAGGTAGAAGTAAGGACCGCTGCCCTTCGCTATCAACGCTTTTGCATTGTGAAAGAAGTACAATCCAAAATCAAACAACGAAGCGCTGACCGGCTTCTCATCAACATAAATATGGTTCTCGTTGAGGTGCCAGCCCCGCGGGCGAACCATGAGCACGGCACTTTTGGGAGCCAGTCTGTAAACTTTGCTGTTATCCGGAGCGCTGTACGTGATGGTGCCACGAACCGCATCGCGAAGGTTGATCTGACCGCTGATGCAATTGCTCCAGGTTGGCGAATTGGAGTCCTCAAAATCGGCCATGAACACTTTCGCTCCCGAGTTCAATGCATTGATGATCATCTTGCGATCCACCGGGCCGGTGATTTCCACCCGCCGGTCCAACAGATCGGCAGGCAGCGGAGCCACCGTCCAGTCGCCCTGTCGAATAGCTGCCGTTTCCGGCAGAAAATCCGGCAAGTCTCCGCCATCCAAACAGGTCTGCCGATCCTGTCTGGCCCGGAGCAACTCGAGTCTCCTCTGGTTAAAGTGCCGCTGGAGATCAGCGATAAAAGCCAATGCTTCCTGGGAAAGGATTTCCCGGTACTCCTCGTTCAGGCTACCTCGTACTTCCACACCGCCGATCGTGGTCAGGGCTTGTAGAGACATGATGAAAATTCTACAGGTTTCGGTTAATATCCGTACTTGATTACTGCTTCAAAGTTACGGCAAGCGAAATTTTTAATCAAGCGAATATTCGCTAATTGCAATTTTTAGCCCCTTGCGGTAACAATTTATGTATTTTTAGAGCGGGTTGGCTATTAGGGCTTTAGCGCGGTATATCCCGGCGAAAAAATCCGGCAAACGCCTGTTGACCTTTTCCATAAAACCCTGAATTCCGCGGCAGAAAGCATACTGTATTCCCTGATTTGATCTCCAACAAACACGTTGTCCGGCTCATTTTCGGCATGAAAGTGCGGGAACTGCGAAAGCAGTTAGGCCTGTCCTTTGCCGAGTTATCGCAGGCCAGTGGACTGTCAGTGTCTTACCTCAACGAGATTGAGCGGGGCAAAAAGTACCCCAAAACGGATAAAATCCTCGCTCTGGCCGATGCCCTTCAGGTATCGTACGACAACCTGGTTTCGCTTAAGCTGAGCAAGAGGCTCAGCCCCGTTGCGGACCTGTTGCGGTCGAGTTTCTTCCAGGAACTACCCCTGGAATTTTTTGGGCTCGAACCCGGCCAGCTCCTTGAATTGATCGCCGGGGCACCCACCAAGATCAACGCGTTTATTTCCACCCTGATCGAAATTGCGCGCAACTACGAGATGCAGCAGGAGCAATTCTATTTTGCAGCCGTGCGCTCTTATCAGGAATTGCACGACAACTACTTTGAAGATATCGAAAAGGCAGTCGGGCAATTTTCGGCTGCCCGCGGACTGGACGCGACCCCTGCGATTCCGGTGGAAACCCTTGAGCAGATTCTTCGGGAAAGTTTCGGTTACAAATTAGACAGCGAAGTGTTGGGCACCGTTGGAGAACTCTCCGGACTGCGCTCGCTGTACAACAAGAAAAAGCGGATGCTGATGATCAATCCGTCGTTGAACGGCACTCAGCGCGCTTTCCTGCTGGCTCGCGAAATCGCCTTCAATGAACTGGCTCTTCGCACCCGACCGCTATTCACACCCGGCATTCAGGCCGGCTCGTTTGAGGAAGCTCTCAACAATTTTAAAGCTTCCTATTTTGCCGTTGCGCTGCTGTTAAACCGCCGTCACCTGATCCCGGACCTGGAAACGCAGTTTGCAAAAGAGCATTGGGATCCCGCTGATTTTACCGCCTTGCTGGACCGCTACCAGGCTTCGCCGGAAATGCTGATTCAGCGCCTTACCAATTTGCTTCCGCGCCATTTCGGAATCCGAAACCTGTTTATGCTGCGGTTCCGGCAGGCTCCGGCCAGCGAAGAAGCACCCGACGAATACTTCATCACCAAGGAGCTCCATCTGGCCAGATTGCACAGCCCCCACGCCAACGAAATCAACGAACATTATTGTCGCCGCTGGGTATCCATCAAAGTGCTACAACAATTGCAGGCGAAACAGCGCATCGGAGAACATCCCGGGTCGCTTGCAGACTTCCAGCGTTCCACCTACGTTGGCTCCAAAGAAGAGTACCTGATCCTTTCCCTGGGCAGACCTAATGCCCCCACCCCTGGCAACATCAGCGTCAGCCTCGGATTGCAGGTTGACGAGCGCTTGCGCAAACTCATCACGGTTTTGGGCAATGATTCCATACCCATACTTACGGTCAACGACACTTGCGAGCGCTGCTCCCTCAGCGACTGCGCCGAGCGCTCCGCCCCACCCCTCGTCATCGAGCGCGAAGCCCGTTCAACAGCAATGCGCAAAGCCGTGGAAGGGGTCTTGAAGGGTTAAGGAAGGCGCTTTTAATAATAAATAGCGGCAAGCTCACTGCCGGACGATCTTCCGGGCTGGATACCAAATGCCATCTTCGCTTTGAACAGTAACCCAATATAAACCAGCCGGAAGGGCGCTCAGGTCAAAGGATCGGGCATTGGTGAGGAATTCTCTAAACACTTCGCGGCCATACAAATTGTAAACCACGAGCGTTCCGTTTGCTGCTCCCTGAATGGCAAACAGACCATCACTTATGGTTGGGATGACCGACCATGTGGTAGTCTCTTGTGGAAATACCGGGATACTTGTTTGGGTAGTATCCACGGGGCTCAG
>JANNSM010000433.1:0-4945 GCA_031402635.1 Bacteroidota bacterium
GGTGAAGTAAACCGTGTCGGAGACTCACGCGTGCTGGGCGGCACCCAGGACAATGGCAGCCAGATTTCGCTGGGCGAAGGTCTGAGCCGTTTCAAATTTGTTTCCGGGGCAGATGGTGCATTCTGCCGGTTTGATCATGAGGACGGCAACCGTTTTTATACCTCCAAACAGTTTCAGCCGATTTACCGTTTTCAACAGGGCGGTTTCGAATTGCCGGATACGCTGGAGAATCCACTGGTCGGGAATAATAACCTGCAGTTCATCAACCCCATTGAGCTGGATCCCAACAATCCTCAATTGCTTTATCAGGCCAGCAGCCGGGGCTTGCAGAGGCTGGTCAATGCTGCAACGGCCACTTCGCCCGATTGGGCTCAGGCCAGTAAAAATTTAGGCGAAATAACGGCTATCGGAATTTCAACCCTTCCTCCCAACATCGTTTTTGTGGGCCGCAGAACGTCCAATGCCGAAATTCTGCGCCTGGAAAATGCCCACCAGACGGGCCTTTTGGATCCCGCGCTACCTACCGATCCGAACAATGATATTCCGGATGCCAGCCCTTTTTCGTTCGTGACAGCAACCTCAATCGCTGTAGATCCGGCCGATGCCAATCACGTGGTGGTCAGCTATGGCAATTATGGGGTGTCCAGCGTTTGGCAAAGCAGCAACGCACTCGATATTATGCCATCGTGGACGTCCGTTGAAGGAGACCTTCCCGATCTGCCGGTGAACTGGGTGATGCTGCATCCCGATTTTCCCCAGGTGGCTTATCTGGCCACGGATTTAGGCATATGGTACACCGATTTGCTAAACGGCGCCGATACTCACTGGGAGCTCTGTTCCGGGTTTCCCGCTGTTCGCACCGATATGCTGCGCTACCGCAATTCGGATCTGACGGTGGTTGCCGCCACCCACGGCAGGGGGTTATTCACAGCCTCGCTTGATCCGGCTGGCCTGCAAAACGATTTGGTCTGGGAGGAAAGAGGTCCGGTCAACATTGGTGGGCGCACGAGGACGCTCATGGTTGACCCGAACGATCCCAGCGGAGAAACGGTTTGGGCCGGGAGCGTATCAGGCGGGTTGTGGTTCACGCGAGGCATCAGTTCCGTCGGGATCCCACCCGATGTCGCGCCGGTGACGGCCTGGTCTGCCCGGCCAAATCCGTTCCGGACTTCAACCGAATTGCGGTTAACCCTCGGGCAGCCCGCAGCAGGCCGGGTTTATATCCTGGACCTGAGTGGCAGGTTGATCGCACAGCCGGGATCCGGCAACTGGTCCGCCGGCGAACAGCGCTTCTTTTGGACTCCCGCGGCCGGGTTGCCGGCCGGTGTTTACCTCGCTGTGCTGGAAACCAGCGATATCCGCAGGGTCACCAAGCTGCTTTACCAGCCCTGATGCCGGTTTTTACACCGTAGTTTTGCGCCGTATTTTTACCGCCCGATAAATAATACCGCCAGCCAACTGCTTTCGCTGGTAGTTTTTGTCTGCTTCAACCCCGAATAATTCCCCGGAAATCACCCCAGTTACCATGAGCAATCGAGAAATTCGTTACCGCGACGCCCTTCGCGAAGCCATGTCCGAAGAAATGCGCCGCGACCCGATGGTTTTCCTGATGGGAGAAGAAGTAGCCGAATACAACGGTGCTTATAAGGTCAGCCAGGGAATGCTCGATGAGTTCGGCCCCAAACGGGTGATTGATACACCAATTGCCGAGCTCGGCTTTACCGGAATTGGCGTGGGCATGGCCATGAACGGGGTGCGTCCGATTGTGGAATTTATGACCTGGAATTTTGCCCTGCTGGCGATTGACCAGATCGTCAATGCTTCTGCTAAAATGCTGTCCATGTCCGGCGGAGCATTCGGTTCGCCTATCGTGTTTCGCGGACCTTCCGGTTCTGCCGGTCAATTGGGTGCTCAACATTCCCAAACGTTTGAGAATTGGTACGCCAATGTTCCAGGGCTGAAAGTCATTTCGCCCTCCAATCCCTACGATGCAAAAGGGCTGCTCAAGTCCGCTATCCGGGATAATGACCCGGTGATCTTCATGGAATCGGAAGTCATGTACGGAGATGCCGGAATGGTTCCGGAAGAAGAGTACCTGATTCCAATTGGTTTGGCTGATGTTAAGCGGGAGGGAAGCGATGTTACCCTGATATCGTTCAACAAAATGATGAAAGTTGCCCTCTCCGCTGCCGACGAATTGACCAGAGAAGGAATCTCTGCCGAAGTTATTGACCTGCGGACCATCCGGCCGCTGGACATCGAAACCATCCTGCGTTCTGTGCGGAAAACCAATCGTGTTGTTGTGATAGATGAGTCCTGGCCGTACGGTGGCATTTCGTCAGAAATAGCTTACCGTGTTCAGCGGGAAGCATTCGATTATTTGGATGCCCCGGTGCTGCGGGTTAATGGTGCCGACGCCTCGATGCACTACGCGCCCAACCTGGTAGCGGCTTATCTTCCCGATCCCGGAAAGGTTATTAAGGCAGTCAAGGAAAGTTTATACATCCCCCGGTAAAAAGGATAAAGAGAATTAAAAAGAAGACCGGAAAGGCTCATCGGCTTTCCGGTCTTCTTTTTAATAATCGGACGGCATCGCTGCCCTGTAAGTGCTTTATTCCGTGATCAAAGAATAGTTATAGACTTTGTAGGGATGTTCCGGGTAAAACCCTTCAATCATAGCCGAGCCGTTGCCAGACCGGATCAGTGTTTCAAAATCTTCTGGGCTGCTCACCGGTTTGCCGTTGACATCCGTAATAATGAAGCCTTTGGCAATCCGAGTCCGCTCAGAGATCGGCCCTTCACCGATTCCGGCAACCCGGACACCATTTTCAATGCGGAACTTTTCCAGTTCCTCCTTACCCAATGATTCCAGGGTAATGCCGAGTGCCGTGCTACCTTTGGCTGCTGACTTACTGACCAGTGAAGTGCTCTTATCTGCGTTCTTCAGGGTAAGTGCTGTTGTACGTTCCCGGCCTTCCCGCAGATAGGTTACTTGTACGCGGTTACCGGGCTGATATTTGCTAACCTGTTCCTGCAACTGCGGGAAACTGTTAACCCGGAAGTTGTTGATTTTGGTAATGACGTCACCGACCTGCAGCTCGGATTCAGCAGAGGCCGTGCCCGGAATAATTTCCGAAATATATACTCCGCCCAGATCTTCTTTGGTCACATCAATCAACACGCCGAGGTAGGCCCGCTGAACGACGCCATAATCCATCAGGTCAACGATAACCTTGCGGACAATGTTGACCGGAACTGCAAACGAATAACCGGCATAGGTGCCCGTAGGCGTGGCGATGGCGGTATTGATACCGATTAGCTCACCACGGGTGTTGACGAGAGCCCCGCCTGAATTGCCCGGGTTGACCGCGGCATCAGTCTGGATAAACGATTCAATGGCCGGTTGATTCAGGTTACGGTTCAGTATATTGATGTTCCGACCCTTGGCGCTGACAATGCCGGCGGTAACCGTACTCTCCAGTTCAAAAGGATTGCCCACGGCCAAAACCCATTCGCCGATACGCACGGAATCCGAGTTTCCAAAAGGCATGGCGGGCAATTGCCCGTCTTCCACCTTGAGCAGTGCGAGGTCGGTTGATGGGTCCGTGCCGATCAGTTTGGCTTTCAGGGACTTTTTATTGAAGAGGATTACTTCGATTTCCTGAGCATTTTCCACAACGTGATTATTGGTCACGATGTACCCGTCCGGCGAAATGATTACCCCCGAACCCGAGGCTTGTCTTGGCTGCTCCTGCCCGCCGTAAGGATTTTGGTCCTGGCCGAAGAAATCGCGAAAGAAATAATCCAGCGATCCATTACCAGAGGAGGTAGAAGCCGTATATGTGGTTTTTACGTGAACGACTGCCGGTGTTGACATGGCTGCTGCAGAAGTAAAGTCAACCGGCTGGCCAGGCGCACCAACTATAGCGGCGTCAAAAGAGGCCAGGCGGGTTGGTGGTGGCGCCGTTGTCAGCGAAAATTCCGGTTCAGGCTGAAGCCAGGCGTACAAACCAACTGCCGAAACTGCGCTGAACAGCCCGACCAGGGTCATCGCGATGAGGGTTTTCCAGTTCATTATTCGTATTCCAGTGTTACTTTTCAATGTTGGGGTTTCAATGCGGTTACTAAACGGCAAATTAATTTTAAGTTGTACTTTAGTCGGAAGGTCTTAACAGTATTTAACGCCGTAGGGCCTTTTATTGTTTAGTGACGGATTCAATCTGTTGATTCCTCGTTGAATCGCCCTTAATTCGCCCTATTTCTAAACAGGCACTTTGCCGCGCTCCAAGCCTGCTGTCATGCCGTTTGAATTCGTAAAATTTCACGGAACGGGCAATGACTTTATCCTGGTGGACGACCGCGCCCTCCGTTTCTCCGCAAATGATCAAAAATTGGTCCAACTCGTTTGCGACCGTCATTTCGGCATTGGCGCCGATGGATTGATCCTGATCCGGCATTTTCGGGACAATGCACAAGCGCATAGTGCAAAGGAGACTCGGCTTGAATTCTCCATGGTGTATTTCAATGCCGACGGGTTCGAAGGGTCGTTTTGCGGTAATGGCGGGCGATGTGCGGTGCGTTTTGCCCGCGAACTGGGACTTTGCGGCGAGCGGACGGTTTTTGAGGCCGCCGATGGTCTGCACGAGGCGGAAATACTCCCTGACGGTCGCATATCCCTTGCCATGAAACCGTTAACGGCCTGGAACCGGGACGGAGCGGCATGGTTGCTGGATACCGGCTCACCTCATTGTGTATTTTTCACCGATGAAACTCCGGATTTGGATGTTGTAAACCGAGGTCGTCCCGTTCGATATGCCGAATCCTATGCTCCGGGAGGGGTCAATGTCAATTTTGCCGGTCCCGGCAGCGGTGCTGAAGAAGATCCGGTTTTTATGAGAACCTATGAACGCGGGGTTGAAGACGAAACACTTTCTTGCGGAACAGG
>JANNSM010000434.1:0-5359 GCA_031402635.1 Bacteroidota bacterium
CCCCCCCCCCCCCCCCCCCCCCCCCCCCCCCCCCAACAATGCCTCCATTTTTGCATTGGGGATCAGGCCCTACATCTCTGCGTCTATCGGGGTTCAGTTGCTGACCTTCGCGGTGCCGTATTTTCAGAAATTGCAGAAAGAGGGCGAAAGTGGTCGCCGCCAGCTCAACCAGATTACCCGTTACCTGACCGTTCTGGTCACCGCCTTTCAGGCCTCCGGTTATTACGTTTACCTCAAATCCCTTCAAGGTGGATATGAAGGTGCCCAGTTCATCACCATAAACCCAACCCTGTTTTGGGCTACTGCCGTGGTGGTTCTTACGGCCGGTACCCTGTTCTGTATGTGGTTGGGTGAAAAAATAACCGACCGCGGAATCGGCAACGGGATTTCCCTGTTGATCATGATCGGCATTGTGGCTGGATTGCCGGGAGGCTTGATTGCCGAATTCGGATTGCGCGAGCAGGCCGGTCAGATCATGTCATTCGTGATTGAACTGGTTTTCCTGGTAGTCATTGTGATGGCTTCCGTTGCCTTGGTTCAGGGGGTTCGCCGGATCCCTGTGCAATACGCCAAACAGATGCGGGGCAACCGGATGGTGGTAGGCCACCGCCAGTATATTCCCATCAAAGTGAACGCCGCCGGGGTTATGCCCATTATCTTTGCACAGGCATTGATGTTCATTCCCGGGTTCTTTCAGCAAATGATGCCAAGCTCGCAGAGCAGTGTATTGGCGTTGCTGAACGACTACACTTCCTGGCCTTACAACATCATTTACTTCCTTCTTGTCGTTGTCTTCACCTACTTCTACACGGCCATTACGGTCAACCCGGTGCAGATTGCCGATGACCTGAAGCGAAACGGAGGGTTCATTCCCGGGGTCAAACCCGGCCGCCGGACGGCAGAATTCATGGACAATATCTTGTCCAGGGTGACACTTCCCGGTTCCATTTTTCTTGGCATTATCGCTATCCTGCCGGCTTTTGCCGGAAGCTTTGGGATCAGCCAGTCGTTCGCCCTGTTTTTCGGGGGAACGTCGCTGCTCATCATGGTCGGGGTAGTGTTGGATACACTTCAGCAAATTGAAAGTCACCTGCTCATGCGACACTATGACGGCCTGATGAAATCAGGGCGAATCAAGGGTCGCGCCGGGGCAGGGGCAACGGTCTGATCATGGTGACTTACAAAACCACGGAGCAGATCGGTTTTCTGAAGCAGAGTTCTTTGTTGGTTTCAAAAACGCTGACGGAAGTAGCTAAAGCCATCAAGCCGGGATTGCCTACGCGCAAACTCGACGAGCTGGCAGAGTCCTGCATCCGCGATCACGGTGGAGAACCGGCTTTTAAAGGGTTCAAGGGCTTTCCCTGGACACTTTGTATTTCCCGCAATGAAGAAGTCGTTCACGGCATGCCTTCAGACGCGGAAATCATGCCTGGTGATGTCCTTTCCGTCGATTGCGGTGTGAAGCTCAACGGTTACTACGGAGACTCCGCTTACACCTTTTTGGTGGGGGAGGGTTCTCCGGAAGCACTGGAGTTGCTGCGCGCTACCAAAGCGTCGCTGTACAAAGGGATTGAACAAGCCGTTGCCGGCAATCGGATTGGCGACATCGGTTTTGCCATCCAGCAGTACACGGAGCGCGAACGATCCTACGGGGTTGTTCGCGAGTTGGTAGGCCACGGCATCGGCAGAAACCTCCACGAAGATCCGCAGGTGCCCAACTACGGCAAACGCGGAAGGGGGATGAAGCTCCAGGAAGGTCTTGTGCTCGCCATAGAGCCCATGATTACCCTGGGCACGCGCGAAGTGGTGCAGCGCAAAGATGGCTGGACGGTCGCTACGGCAGACGGCAAACTGGCAGCGCACTACGAGCATGATGTCGTGGTGCGGAAGGGAAGCGCGGAAATCCTTTCCCAGTTTTCCGGAATTGAAGAAGCGGAACGAAACAACTTGGAATTGATAGCAATTGATACAATGGAAATGGTGAATGGCTAAACAGGACCTGATTAAACAAGACGGGACAATTACCGAAGCCCTTTCCAACGCTATGTTCCGCGTCAAGCTGGAAAACGGTCACGAGGTCATCTCCACCATTTCCGGCAAAATGCGGATGCACTATATCAAAATTCTCCCCGGAGACCGGGTCGCGGTGGAGATGAGTCCCTACGATCTTTCGAGGGGACGCATAACCTACCGGTATAAAAAGTGACGGACCATGAAAGTCAGAGCATCAGTCAAGAAACGGAGCGTGGATTGCATCGTCGTGAAGCGCAAAGGCCGTATCTACATCATTAACAAGAAGACCCCGAAGTTCAAACAGCGTCAGGGTTAAACCTGTTTAATAAACTATAAGTCAATGGCAAGGATTGCTGGCGTAGATTTGCCCCCTGTTAAGCGAGGATGCATAAGCCTCACGTATATCTATGGCGTCGGGAATACCCGGGCTGTGGAAATTCTAACGAAGGCCGGGATAGATCCCGATAAAAAGGTGAAAGACTGGTCTGATGAAGAGATTACCAGTCTTCGTCAGGTTATCGCAGATTACAAACTCGAAGGCGCTTTGCGCTCGGAAATGCAGATGAACATCAAGCGATTGATGGACATCGGTTGTTACCGGGGTATTCGTCACCGCAAAGGGTTGCCCGTTCGCGGCCAGCGAACCCAGACCAATGCCAGAACCCGCAAAGGCAAGCGCAAGACCGTTGCAGGCAAGAAAAAAGCGCCTAAATAAACCAGGCAGGTAGTATTTCCCCAGCAATTCAAGACCGAAAAACCGACCGATGTCCAAAGTCAGAAGAACCACCAAGAAACGCAACGTCAAAGTTGAAGCAGAAGGCCAGATTCATATTTCGGCCACCTTCAACAACATTATCATCTCCTTCACCAATCAGGCGGGGCAGGTGATCAGTTGGGCGTCTGCCGGCAAAGCGGGTTTTCGCGGTTCAAAAAAGAACACGCCTTATGCCGCCCAGGTGGCCGCAACGGACGCTACCCGTGTGGCTTATGACGCGGGAATGCGCCGTGCCGAAGTCTATGTCAAAGGACCGGGTTCCGGACGTGAATCCGCCATTCGAACCATAAATAACAGCGGGATTGAAGTCACGCTGATCAGGGACATCACGCCCCTTCCCCACAACGGATGCAGGCCGCCTAAAAAGCGCCGCGTCTAGTCACTTGATAAGCTCGCTTGACCATCTCAGATGTTCATTCGGTAAACCGCTCGATTCGCCTAACGATAATTCCACCAACAGGAATGGCCAGATACAGAGGACCCAGGACCAAGAAAGCCCGAACATTCGGGGAACCCATTTTTGGATACGACAAGGCATTTGAACGCCGCAAGACCCCTCCCGGTCAGCACGGTGTTTCCAAGCGCCGGAAGACGAAGTCCGAATATGCCTTGCAGCTCAAAGAGAAGCAGAAGGCCAAGTTCACCTATGGGCTGCTTGAACGGCAGTTTGCCAATTTGTTTGACAAGGCTAACCGCCGCCACGGAATCACCGGCGAAAACCTGCTCCAGATGCTGGAGGCCCGGCTGGACAACACGGTTTTCCGGCTTGGTTTTGCCCCAACCCGGCGCGCTGCCCGTCAATTGGTTACCCATCGCCACATTGAACTTAACGGCGTGCTGACCAATATTCCTTCGGCCATTCTTCACCCCGGTGATGTGGTCAGTGTGAAAGAGCGCTCCAAAGACATGCAGGTCATCGCCGACTCGGTCCGCTCTTCTGGCCGCAAGTACCCCTGGCTTGAAATCAACGTACCTCAGATGAAGGGCAAGCTGGTTCAGTACCCCTCGCGCGAAGACATTCCGGAAACGATCAACGAACAGCTCATCGTGGAGCTTTACTCCAAGTGATCCTTTCCCCCGTCGGACAACCCGAATTAAAACCCCGAACAAAAACAGAATCCGCACATGGGAATCCTTGCTTTCCAAAAGCCCGATAAAATCGTTCTGCAAAAGGCTACTGAATTTGAAGGTTTCTTTGAATTCAAGCCATTGGAGCCCGGTTTCGGAGTAACCGTAGGGAACGCCCTGCGCCGGGTATTGCTGTCCTCGCTGGAGGGCCACGCCATCACGGCAATCAAGATCAACGGCGTTGATCACGAGTTTTCCACCATCAAAGGGGTGATGGAAGATGTCACCGAAATTATTCTGAATCTCAAGCAGGTCCGGCTCAAGCGCCAGGTTGACAACGACGAGTTCAGCTCCGAGAAGATTTTCCTTTCGCTCGGCGATCAGGACACCTTCAAGGCCGGCGATATCGAAAAGCACACCAACACTTTCCGGGTGATGAATCCGGACCTGTTGATCTGCCGGATGGAGAAAAAGGTTAAACTGGAATTGGAACTCACCATCGGCAAGGGCCGTGGTTATGTTCCCGCCGAGGAGAACCGTCCTTTGGATGCCCCGATAGGCCTCATTCCCCTCGATGCCATCTTCACGCCGATTAAGAACGTGAAATACTCGGTTGAGAACACCCGCGTGGAGCAGAAGACCGACTTTGAAAAACTCACGCTGGAGATTAAAACGGACGGCACCATCCACCCGGAAGAAGCTATTAAGGAAGCCGCCAAAATTCTGATTCAGCATCTGATGCTGATCACCGATGAGAATATCACGTTCGATTCACTGGACAGCGGTTCCGGAGAGATCGTTGACGAGCATATTCTGCATATGCGAAAAGTGCTCAAGACGTCTCTCGAAGACCTTGATCTTTCTGTTCGCGCCTATAACTGCCTGAAAGCCGCCAAGATCAACTCCCTTTCTGAATTGGTGCGTTATGACACCAACGAACTGCTCAAGTTTCGCAACTTCGGCAAGAAATCGCTGGTGGAAATAGAGAATATGATCCACGAGAAAGGCATGACTTTCGGCATGGATATTTCCAAATTCAAACTTGACGAAGACTGAGCGATGAGACACGGAAATAAAGTCAATGCCCTGAGCCGCAAGTACGGACACCGCAAGGCGCTGTTGTCCAACCTGGCGGTAGCCCTGGTGACGCATAAGCGCATTCGCACCACAAGCGCTAAAGCCCGCGCCCTGCGGACTTTTGTTGAACCGATCATCAACCGCTCCAAAACCAATACCACGCACTCCCGGCGTATGGCGTTCCGCTATCTGCAGGACAAGGAAGCCGTAACGGAGTTGTTTGACGGCATTGCCACCAAAGTAGCTTCGCGTCCGGGCGGTTATACCCGAATCCTCAAAATCGGAACCCGTTCCGGTGATGCAGCCGATATGGTCTATATCGAACTGGTGGATTACAACGAGTCCATGCTGAAAGACAGCCGCAAAAAGGTTCGTCGAAGCAGCCGCCGTTCCCGCAAGGGCGGTGGGGCAGAAGCAGGCTCATCG
>JANNSM010000435.1:0-2182 GCA_031402635.1 Bacteroidota bacterium
CGTTTAACCTTGGCCAGCAGGAAAAACGGAAGCTTGAAACCCTGGACTACCTGACCCGCACCGGCCTTCTGCGCCGCAACGGGGAGTTGCCGCTCGCCAGCGTGATCCAGCGGATCGCCCTGGTGGGCGCGCCGGACTCCGCCGGATTCGCAGATTTTGTGCGCCATCTGTTGCGCAATGAGGCTGGTTATCGCTTTGGGCTTACAGTCTTCAAAGTCAATGTACAGGGCGAAGGGGCGGCGGCGCTGCTGGAAGGGGTTTTGCGCGGCATCCGGCATTCCGATTTTGATGCGGTGGTGCTCGTGCGGGGAGGGGGCTCGCGGCTGGACCTCGATATCTTCAATGACCGTGCCCTGGCAGAGACTATTGCGTCAATGAAGGTGCCGGTGTTGTCCGGAATCGGCCATGAAACAGACCGCACGGTAACCGACGAAGTTGCCCATATGGCCTGTAAAACACCGACGGCCGTAGCCGCGTTTATTCTGGATCGCGCATCACAATTTGAACTGGACCAACAACAGCGAATGGAACGCATCCGCTACCTGGCCGTGCGCGAACTGAAAGCACAGCGCGGCCGGTTATCGGTTGCCAAAGAGGGATTTGCCATCCGGGCGCAAAACGTTACCCAACTCCGCCGCGGTGATCTTCACCAAACCGGCAACAGGATTGCGCGGGCTTTGCGCCAAAGCATCGCAGAGCGGGAAGGCAAACTCCGGGTTACCCGTTCACGCCTGCTCCAACGCAGCGAACGCCTGCTCAAAAGCGATGCCCCGGCGGTTCTGAGCGGGCAGCACTACCAGCTTGATGTGCTGGCGCGGCAAAAAATGAAAGAAGCGTCAATGCAACTGGAACGTGTCAAACGCCTGCCCTGGCTGGCACGAATCCCGTTGCAACAAGCCGGAGTTCGCCTGGAAGGTTACACGGCTGCACTGCGCATGTTGAACCCGGAAAATGTGCTGGCGAAAGGCTACGCAATGGTGCGCCGACAACATCACATCCTGGACGCGGATGAACCGCTCCGGGAAGGGGATGAATTGCTGATCGTGACCATCAACCGCGAAATTTCCGTTGACGTAAAGCGAATCCGTTCCCGGGATTTCAAATGAAATAAGAAAACGAAATGAAAGAAGAGCAACTGAGCTATGAAAGCGCTGCGGCAGAACTTGAGCAAATTCTCGCCGAGCTGGAATCGGGAAAAATCGGAATTGACCAGTTGGCGGCTAAAGTGGAACGCGCGGGCCTGCTGCTTCGCTTTTGCCACGACAAACTACGCGATACCGAACAGAAGGTCAGCGCCATCATTGAAGATCTGGGATTGTAAAGGAGCGAAGGCCCACTGATAAATGCCGGATATTTATTAATCCAGGCGGGCGTGCATCAACCAAAGGATAACTTCTGGATATTTATTAATCCAGACGGGTATAAGACGTGCGGCGAAGGTGCTCCTGGCCATCGTTCCAGGAGGTTTCAAGCAGGATACTCTGACCTACCTGAAAAACCTCATAACGGATCACAAACGTCTTGCCGTGACAATCGGTCTGCGAAACTTCGTCCTGGCCCTGCTGTTCACTGGTCAGCGAAAAAACCCGCGTCCCTTCCGGTCCGCTGATCCTGACCTGGCCATCCGTGCTGTGCGCGCTGAGTTGTTCGTGCTCTCCTGAACAAGTGTTCAGAAATTCCACTTTTTTTTCTTCGCCGCAATACTCTTCCTTCCAGCGATAACAATACACACCGTCCCAACCGTTGGTCTGGGGTTGGCGACAACCGCCAAACAGTAAAAAAAGAGCGGGGATGAACAGCATTCCGCGGGCAACCCCGGACAATAGATAAGCGTGAATTCGCATACAACAAGGTGAACTGGCAAACTCCTCAAATGGAGTGTTCCAACCGATTAAAGTCCCACCTTGCCTGCTACTTCGGGTATACGCTGTGCATCAAATCACGGGTACAATTCTGCAGGCGCCAACGCAGATATTTATACGGCTTATGCGCACCCGGTTGAGTTTTGTCCCACTACGCATCGGCATAAAAAATGATGAATCACCGAGGTCCACCGCGCACCGTTATAAAACAGGGCTAAAACAAAATGGACCCCCGGAGGAGTCCATTTTGCAGAAAGTAAGGCTATGTAAAGCCTTGAAGAATTATTGCGCAAATCAGGGCAACAGCACGGAGTCAATCA
>JANNSM010000436.1:0-1943 GCA_031402635.1 Bacteroidota bacterium
GATTGACAGCGGAGTCATTCTCGCAAGCGGTTTGATTGCCACAGCCATTGGCCCCAATAACATGGGTGGCGCGGGAACTGATATGTTCTGGCCCGGTGATCCGGATTTGGATGCGCTTCCACTGGTTTCCAGCACCAATGATGCCTGCATCCTGGAATTTGATGTGGAAGTACTAGCCGATACGCTCAAGTTCAACTACATTTTCGGATCCGAAGAATACCTGGAATTTGTCGGAACTTCTTACAACGATGTCTTTGCTTTCTGGATCTCCGGGCCCGGTTTTGCCAGCCCCACCAATATGGCTATCATACCCGGCACGGCCATTCCCGTAACCATCAATACGGTGAATCCGGGATCTTTTGCCACCTACTACGTGGACAATGGAACCGGGTTTTCCGCACCCTATTCAACCGATGACGGTTATGTTCAATATGATGGGCTTACTGTCACGCTGGAAGCGCGGGCGGTGGTGACCCCTTGTGAAACCTACCACCTCAAACTGGCCGTAGCCGATGAGGCCGACGGCATTTTGGATTCCGGCGTCTTTATTGAAGCGGGAAGCCTTTCGAGCACTGGAATTACCCTGAGTTCAAGGACCAGCGTAGGGTTCGGATTTGAAAATGCCATCGAAGGCTGTGTGGACGGAATTATTACGTTCACCCCGGATTTACTTCCTTCGGATACTTCGGTAGTTCATTTTGGCATCGGGGGAACGGCCACCAACGGGATTGATTATGCCGCCGTTGCGGACAGCATTGTGTTTGTCCCCGGCATGACCGAATTCGACCTGTATATTTTGCCGCTGCTCGATCCGCTGCCGGAAGGCAATGAAACGGTGGTGGTTTACCTCCTCGACCCGTGTTTTAGTCTACCCAGAGACAGTGTGGTATTGACCATCCAGGACGGAATTGAACTCGAGGCTACGGCGGATCCTTCAACGGTAGTTTGCCCCGGAGATACTGTTCAATTGCTCGCAACGGGCGGCATTGAGTACCTCTGGGATCCGGTTGGCGGCTGGCCGGGTTCGACATTGGAAAATCCGGAAATCATTCCGCCTTTGAGCGCCTGGTTTGCGGTGAGCACTCAGGTGGGGCTCTGCACGGAAAGCGATTCGGTGTTTGTGGAAGTTTCCATTCCACCGATGGCCGACGCCGGTGCGGATATTGACCTGTGTATAGGCTCGGAGACCCTCCTGAGCGGGAGCGGCGGTTTGGTTTATCTGTGGTCGCCTACAACAGCGTTGGACAACCCCACCCAGCCCCACCCAAACACAACCCCCCCCGTGTATATTACATATAACCATACCGGGACTGATGCGGCCGGTTGCCCCGATACAGACTCCGTGCGGGTTACGGTCAGGCCCCTGCCTACCGCCGATGCCGTACCATCGGATGCCTTAGTCTGCCCCGCGGAACAGGCACCGCTGCTGGCCACCGGAGGACTGATTTATACCTGGGACCCGGCTACCGGTCTGGACAACCCGTTTACGCCTGATCCGGTGTTGACGGCAAGCACCGACCAGGTCTTTTCAGTTGAAGTGCTGGACCTTTACGGGTGTGCGGACACCGCGATGGTCAACATTAGAGTTGATGTCTACCCGACGGTTGAAGCCGGGGATCAGGCGATCATTGATTTAGGTCAATCCACTAAATTAAATGGTTCGGCTACGAACTCTTACATTTGGTCACCGGGCGAAACACTGGATGATCCAAAACTGCTTTCACCCATTGCCACCCCGGAATTCACCACCTGGTATGTGCTGACCGCAACTTCGGATGCGGGATGCATTACCGCTGATTCGGTACTTGTGATCGTCATTGAACCCCCTACCGTGATCATCCCCAATGCCTTTACTCCGGACGGAGACGGGCTGCACGACCTGCTGCGCCCGGTTATAGTCCGGGAGTATGAAGGCAATGCTGTTGATTTCCGGATTGTCAACC